>JACRMO010000280.1 GCA_016214925.1 Gammaproteobacteria bacterium | reverse complement strand
ACCGGCGACGGTATCGTGTCCGCGCTCCAGGTCGTCACCGACATGGTCAAGAGCGGCATGAGTCTGGCCGAACTGCGTTCGGGCATGAGCAAATATCCGCAGCACATGATCAACGTGCCGGTCAGTGGCCGGGTCAATCTCAAGGAACATACGCCCATCCAGGCGGCGGTACGCGCCAGCGAAGAACGTTTGGCCGGACGCGGCCGGGTGTTGCTGCGGCCGTCCGGTACCGAACCGGTGGTGCGCGTGATGGTCGAGGGTGAAGACGAGGCCGAGGTGTGTCGCGAGGCGGCCGAGCTGGCCGAGCAGGTGGCGCAGTTGCTGAATACCGCAGCGTAGATTGTAGGTTGGGATGAGGCGCAACGCGCCGAACCCCAACAATCATGCCCACCGGTAGTAATGGCCCGTTGGGGTTCGCTACGCTTACCCCAACCTACAGGCTGGATATTTGGTTTATAACCACCCCGCTTAAATTGCTTTTTCCCCCTCCCGCCGCTAAGCTACCGCGCTCTGAATTTCGGGTCTTGGACGAGGGTGGCATGCGACAACCGCTGGTGGCTGGTAACTGGAAGATGAATGGCTCCGCCGCGAGTATCGACACGCTCATGGCCGGTCTCAAGCAGGGTATGGCAGAGGTCAAAACGGCCGCTGTCGCGGTGTGTCCCCCCTTCGTTTATATCCCCAAGGTCGTCGAATTGGCCAAGGGCACCAAGATCGGTGTCGGTTCGCAGGACATCAGCGATCAGGAATCCGGCGCGTTCACCGGTGAAGTCGCCGGCCCGATGTTGAAAGAACTTGGCTGCACCTATGCCATCGTCGGTCACTCCGAGCGTCGCGCAATCTATGGCGAGAGCGACGCGTTCACCGCGCGTAAATTCGCCGCCGCGCGCAAATTCGGTCTGATCCCGATTCTGTGTGTCGGTGAATTGCTGGAAGAACGCGAGCAGGGCATCACCGAACACGTCGTCGGCCGTCAGCTCGACGCCGTGATCGAACTCGAAGGTATCGCCGCGCTTGGTCAGGCCGTGATCGCCTACGAACCGGTGTGGGCCATCGGCACCGGCAAGACCGCCAGCCCGCAACAGGCGCAGGATGTACACGCGTTCATCCGCGCCAAGCTGGCCAAGCTGGACAAAGGCGTTGCCGACAAAGTACAGATTCTCTACGGCGGCAGTGTAAAGGGCTCGAACGCAGTCGAGTTGTTTGGCATGGCGGATATCGACGGTGGTCTGATCGGCGGCGCGTCGCTCACCGCGGATGAATTCCTGGCGATCTGCCGGGCACCCGATCAAAAGTGATCGGTAGTGATAGCTTGGGTGGGGCTCGCGCCCCTGTGAGGCAGTAAGCTTATGTACACTTTTTTGTTGATCGTCCAGGTGGCCTTGGCCGTCGCGCTGATCGTGCTGATCCTGTTGCAACAGGGCAAGGGCGCGGATGCCGGCGCGGCGTTTGGCAGCGGCGCCTCGGCGACAGTGTTCGGCGCGCGCGGCGCGGGTAACTTTCTGTCGCGCACCACGGGCATCCTGGCCACGCTGTTCTTCGCCAACAGTTTGTTGTTGTCGACACCATTGATCCTCGGCGACCGTAAGGGTCCGGCCAGCGTGACCGAGCAGGTTCCGCTAGCACCGGATGCAGGCAAGGCGGCCGATACCAAAACCCCGGCCGATCTTCCGGATGCACCCGCCGCGCCGGTGCAGCAGTCCGCGCCCTCGGACCTGCCCACTATCCCGGCCGCACCCTCACCGAAATCCGGGCCGAAGTCCGGCACGGCAACCGATGCGCCCCAAGAAAAGTCGGGACAGGAGCAGTCGAAGCCGTAACAACGAGTACACGCCGACGTGGTGGAATTGGTAGACACGCTATCTTGAGGGGGTAGTGACTTCGGTTGTGCGAGTTCGAGTCTCGCCGTCGGCACCAAATGAAAGCCCGGAGCGATCCGGCACAAACTGAAAGCCCGCACTGCCAAGCGCATGCGGGCTTTTTGTTTGCGCGTAGCCATGTCGATATGCGCCATCAAAATGTCCTATTGGGACGGAGTTGGGCTCGTCACGAAACTGGACGTGCAACATCAATGCAATGTCGGGACGGCCCGGCTCAGGTATCGACCATTCTTCCAACGAACATGCATCACCGCACGACAGCCACGCTACCGGCGCGATCAATGGTCCGGTCCAAGCTGGCAGCTTTCCAGAACCCTGCTACATTAAGTTCTTTATTCGCGTGCTTGCTGGCCTGTAATCGGCGGGACCGCCCGCCATGCGCCTCAGATATGCTGGGAAGGCAAAAGCGAGGGTATGACATGGAGAGGAAGATTGTCTGCCTGAAGTCCACCGATGCGGCGGACAGCCTCAAGGATCAGATCGAGGGTGCCGGCTGGCAGATCGATGTCACTGAACGCATCGACACCGCCCGCGTGCTGATTGATGAGCAGCAGCCTTGGGTGGGTCTTATCGAGTTTTCCAAGGACCATCTCAACGGACAGGGCCGCAAACTGGAACAACTGATGCGTTCCACGCCAGGCATGGGTTGGATCGGCTTGGCGGACAGTGAACTGGTACCAGCGCTGTTCGAAAACAAACTCATTCCCGGCTTCTTGTACGATTACCACACACTCCCACTCGATCCCGTGCGACTGATACACAGTCTCGGGCATGTCTACGGCATGGTCCGGGTGGTCCACGACCGCCGCGAATCCGAGACCCAGTCGGCAGGCTCGCATGGATTGGTCGGCATCAGCCCCGTGATGGAACAAGTCATGCGGGACATCCGCAAGATTGCGCTGGTTGATGCGCCGATCATGTTGAGCGGCGAGAGCGGAACCGGCAAGGAGTTGGCTGCACTGGCGATTCACCGCGAGTCCGAACGTCGCTATGGCCCCTTCCTCGTGGTCAATTGCGGAGCACTTCCGGCTGAGCTGATTCAGTCGGCATTGTTCGGTCATGAGAAGGGCGCGTTCACTGGCGCCCATAGACGGCACATCGGGCGTATCGAAGCGGCGCACGGAGGCACCATTTTCCTGGATGAGATCGGCGATCTTCCGATTGATCTTCAGGTCAACCTGCTACGATTTCTCCAGGAGAGCACCATCGAAAGAGTGGGCGGTACAGAGACCGTTCCGGTGAATGTGCGTGTCATAGCCGCGAGTCATATCGATTTGCGGGATGCGGTGCAGAAAGGGCGCTTCAGAGAAGATCTCTATTACCGGCTCCATGTGCTGCAGCTGCATATGCCACCCCTGCGGGACCGACAATCGGACGTCGATGTGCTGGCTCACCACTTCTTTGCGGCGTTCGCCGCTGAGCGCAACAGCAACGTCCGGGGCTACTCGCCGGATGCGCTGGATGCGATGCGTGCCTATCACTGGCCGGGCAATGT
>JACRMO010000308.1 GCA_016214925.1 Gammaproteobacteria bacterium | reverse complement strand
CGGTGGCGCCGATTTTCGGCGGTCGGCTGGTGCCGATCCGGGTGCGTGTCGTGCTGTCCGTGCTGGTGACGTGGGTGCTGTTGCCGGTCATTCCCGCGGCGCCGTCGATCGATCCTCTGTCCGGTGCCGGCGTACTGGTCAGCGCACAGCAGTTGTTGATCGGATTGCTGCTGGGCTTTCTGTTGCAGATGGTGTTCACGGCGCTGATGATCGCCGGACATGCCATCGCCACCGGCATGGGCCTCGGCTTCGCTTCGATGGTCGATCCGCAGAATGGCGTCAATGTGCCGGTAATCGGCCAATACTATGTCACCGTCGCGACGCTGCTGTTCCTGGCGCTCAACGGACATCTGCTGCTGATCAGTGTGCTGGCCGACAGCTTTCAAAGCATGCCGGTCGCCGTGGATGGCATCTCCCGGCAATCGCTTTGGGATGTGGTGGCCTGGGGTAGCCGCATGTTCGCCGGCGGTGTGTTGATCTCCATCCCCGCGGTGACGGCACTGCTAATGACCAACATCGCCTTCGGTGTCATCACGCGTGCCGCGCCGCAACTGCACATTTTCAATATCGGATTTCCCATCACCCTGGCACTGGGGTTCGTCGTCGTGTTCCTCTCGCTGCCGGAATTGAATCCGCAGTTCGGCGATTTGCTCGGCGATGGCTTCGACGTGATCAAGGCACTCGGACCGGTCGGAGGCGCGCATGGCTGAGAATGCCGACGGCCAAGAACGATCAGAAGACCCTAGTCAAAAGCGCCTCGACGAGGCGCGTCGCAAAGGGCAAATCCCGCGTTCCCGCGAATTCAATTCCATGGTGATGCTGGTGTCCGCGGCGGCCAGCCTGTTGTTCATGGGTGACGATCTCATGCGGCATTTCGCGGATATGCTCAAGGATGGTCTGACGCTGGACCGCAAAATGATTTTCGATCGTATGGGCGTCATCGCCGGGCTGTCGAAGCTGCTCGAAGAGGGCGCGTGGATGCTGGCACCGTTTTTTCTGGTGTCCGTTGTGGCCGCCGTCGTCTCCTCGGTGGCCATCGGCGGCTGGTCGTTCAGTCCAGAAGCGATGGCGGTCAAGTTCGACAAACTCAATCCACTGAGCGGTCTGAAGCGCATGTTCGCGCTGCGCGGTCTGGTGGAACTCGTCAAGTCCATTTTGAAATTGCTGCTCATCAGCGGCGTGGCGGTGCTGTTGATGCAGAAGCTGGGCGCCGATCTGCTCAATCTCGGCTATCAGGAACCGGCCGCGGCCATGGGTCACGCCGGGCAGATGCTGACCTGGGTATTTCTGCTCTTGAGCCTGGTGTTAGTGGTGATCGCCGCCATCGATATCCCGTATCAGCTGTGGGATCACGCCCAGCAGATGAAAATGACCAAGCAGGAAGTGCGCGACGAGTACAAGGAGACCGAAGGCAAACCGGAGGTGAAGAGTCGCGTGCGGCAGATGCAGCGCGAACTTGCCCAGCGGCGCATGATGGAGGCGGTGCCCGAAGCCGACGTCATCATCACCAACCCGACGCATTATGCCGTCGCGCTCAAATACGACGGCCTGAATATGCGTGCGCCGCGCCTGGTCGCCAAGGGCAAGAATCTTATCGCCGCGCAGATCCGCAACAAGGCCATGGAGCACGAAGTGCCGATCTTCTCCGCACCGCCGCTGGCGCGTGCCATCTTCTTCAGCACCGAACTCGATGATGAAATTCCCGCCGGTCTGTATTTCGCCGTGGCTCAGGTGCTCGCCTATATCTATCAGCTCAAGGCCGCGCGCAAGGGCGCCACCGGGCATGCCCCACAGGCACCGAACGATCTATCGGTGCCGGAGGAATTTTTCCGGCCCGCGGATACTTGAGCGATTACCTAATTCGGCGTGAGTCTGGAAACGAGCAGACTCTTCAGTTCATCCAGAGACGCGCAATTGCGGAGCGTGTCAGCCTCGATACAGGATTGCAGTCCCTCGGGCGTCTTGCGGAAGATCGCCGGCAGTGCGATATCAGCTAAGCCGTAGTGCGCGTGGAATTCGTCGCGGTGCAGAAATTCGCTGTCCGCGTCCAGCGTTTCCAAAAACCGCACCCAGTCTTCGCGCACTTTGAAGTGCCCGTGCGTCAGCGCGCAGAGATTACAGCTATAGGTCTGCGGCGAGAGGATCTTGTGCGCGATATCCGTCACGGTATTGAACAGACCGCTGTCGGCGTTGTAGACGAAGAGCAGGGTGGGACGCATAACGATCACATCTCAACTTTCCACCGGCAGCCCGGCGATCTTCCACTCAGGATAGCCGTCCTTCAGTCGGCGTGCCTGTAGACCCTGTTCGCGCAGGCGGGCAACGGCGTCGTAGGACAGCACGCAATACGGGCCGCGGCAGTAGGCGACGACCTCGTGCTCGTGATTCAATTCTTCGAGCCGGGCTTCGAGTTCGTCCAAGGGAATATTGATTGCGCCGGGTAGATGGCCAGCGGCGAATTCCTCTGGCGGGCGCACATCCAGCACTGTCACTTCCCCGGCACGCACACGCGCCAGCAGTTCCTGCGCCAGCACCGGTTCGAGTGCGTCCTTGGTATCGAGATAGGTGGTGACCAAATGCGCGACCTCGGTCAGATGGCGGTCCGCCACGGCGCGCAGGCCGTTGAGCAGCAGCACCACATCGTCCCCCGATAAGCGGTAGTACACCCGTTGGCCGTCTTTGCGCAGGGTCACCAGCCCGGCCTGACGGAGCTGTTGCAAGTGCTGGGAGGTGTTGGCCACGCTCAGGCCGGCGATCTGGGCCAAGGCATCCACACTGCGTTCACCCTGGGCCAGGTATTCAATGATTTCCAGTCGGTTAGAATTGCTCAGGGCCTTACCGATACGGGCAAACTGAGCGAACAGATCGTGTTTTACATTGCCGCTTGACACACCGGGTTCCTCAGGCTAGCTTGTTCAATAGATCAATTGAATACATACTTATAGTGTTCATTATAGACTCGGGAAGCGAGTCTGCAATACCTAAGCTGGCCGGCATGGGTTTTTAACGATGTGTCTGTACCCCTCCATGCAGGGGATTCCTGTATCTGATGATGACGAGAGGGAGGGCGCGTATGTGCGAGCTACTCGGAGTGTCCAGCCGCGTACCGATGGCCTTGGGACCGTTGTTGCTGCGGTTCGCCGATCGTGGTGGGAAAGCGGCCGACAATCCTGATGGGTGGGGCCTGGCATATGTCGGAGACACCGGATTGGTCCTCGACAAGGCGCCGGAGCCAGCCGCTGAGAGTCAGCGTTTCGCGCACCTCGCGGAGACGGTGAATTCATCACTCGCCATTGCACATGTTCGCAAGGCGGATCCACCGACAGAGCACACCGTTGCCAATACACATCCTTTCCTGCGTGAGTGCTGCGGGCGGGTCTGGGCCTTTGCGCATAATGGAACAGTTCCGACGCTACTGGAGCCGGGTGGCTGTTGCCGGCCGCACTCTACGCAACCGAGCGGCGCGACGGATTCGGAAGTCGCCTTCTATTTTCTATTGGAGGAAATCGCAGTGGTTGTTGCGCAGAACGGTGCCGACGATGCGCCATGGTTGGAGACGGTCAGACAACTGAGCGCTGCCATTGCGCACTATGGGCGGTTCAATTTTCTCCTGTCGGATGGACGGCTGCTGATTGCCTATGGGCATGACCGTTTGCATCTTCTGCGGGGGCGCGCCGGCGACTCGATGTTTGCCGCGGTTGCCACGGAGCCCTTGACCGCTGGGGACTGGGAGGCGTTTCATCCGGGCGCGCTCAAAGTATTCCTTGAGGGCGAATTGCTGCAATGAACCTTCCGGTCTATCTCGATTACAACGCAACCACCCCGGTGGCGCCGCAGGTGGCTGATGCCATCGAACCCTATCTGCGCCAGCACTTCGGCAACCCATCCTCCACCCATGTCTACGGACGCACGGCACGCGCGGCGGTCGAACGTGCGCACGAACAATTGGCCGAACTGCTCGGTGCACGTTCCGCGGAAATCATTTTCACCGGCTGCGCGACCGAAGCGAATAATCTCGCGATCCGCGGTGTGGCGCGGGCGCTGCGGCAGCGCGGTCGACATGTAATTACCAGCGCAGTCGAGCATCCGTCCGTATTACAGCCAATGCGCCGGTTACAGGAGGATGGTTGGGACGTGACGGTGCTCCCAGTAGACGCCGAAGGTCGCGTTGATCCCGCCAAATTGGCGCGCGCGCTGCGTGACGACACCGTGCTCGTCTCTATCATGCATGCCAACAACGAGGTTGGTACCGTGCAGCCAATTGCGGAGATCGCCGCGCTCACGCGCATGCGTGGCATCGTGTTGCACTGCGACGCGGCTCAGTCCGTCGGCAAGATACTCGTGTCCGTAGAGGACTTGGGCGTAGATATGCTGACCGTGGCCGGACACAAGTTCTACGCACCTAAGGGTGTGGGTGCATTGTACGTGCGCACGGGTACACCCATCGCGCCGCTGTTGGTGGGCGCCGATCACGAACACGGCTTGCGGCCGGGTACCGAGAATGTACCGGGCGTGGTCGGTGCGGGGGCCGCCGCACAGCTGGCGGCCTATGCAATGGCTGATAACGTGGCGCGTATCCGTGCATTGCGCGATCGGTTGCATGATCTGTTGAAAGCCGCCATTCCGGATATCGTATTGAACGGCCATCCATCGGAGCGCTTACCCAACACGCTGAATGTGTCGTTCCCAAACGTCAGCGCACGGTTGCTACTGGAACATGCCGCCGACGACGTGGCGGCCTCGGTCGGTTCTGCCTGTCATGGCGCCGACGACACGGTGAGCGGTGTGTTGGCGGCCATGGGTATCGCGCCACAACGGGCGCGGGGTGCGGTACGGTTATCGCTCGGCGAGCCGACCACGGCATCCGACATCGAACGCGCAGCGCAGGCGCTGATTCGCGCTTGGGGTGCGCTGG
>JACRMO010000019.1 GCA_016214925.1 Gammaproteobacteria bacterium | reverse complement strand
TATCGAACAAAGGAAAAACCCAGCAGGCGGCACATCGCCATCCGCCATTTTTATTTTTATACCTTTCGCCGGCCGTGACAGCGGGGCCGAAAAAAAATGGCCGGAAGGTTTGCACCTCCCGGCCATCTTTTGAGCTTAGGCGTACGAGCTCTCGCTCATACGCTATTCACTCTGTCACTTAGGCCTTGTTGGCCTTGCGACGGGCAACACCCACCAGACCCATCAGACCGGAGCCGAACAACCAAGCAGCGGCCGGGACCGGAACAGTCGGCGGCGGAACGTACGCATTCACGATACCTTCCAGGTGCAGCTCGTACTTCACGCCGCCGAAGCCGGACGGATCGCCGAGCGGAACGGTCGCACGGTAGTTCAGGGTGTACGCGGTGCCATAGACGCCGCTCCAGGTGAAGTTACCCACGCCATTGGCGAAAGTACCCGTCGCGCCCGTGTGGCCCGAACCCGTGCCGGTCGCCCAGGCGCCGGTGCCCATCGGGATGGCAGGAATGCCGGCCCAGGTCACAACCCAACCGCTCATGTTCAGGCCAGCGGTGGTGCTGCCGGTGACGGCGGCGGTCAGGTAGTCGCTACCGGTGTTACCGAAGAAGCCCCAGGGAGCATCGATGGCATTGGTGTCGCCGCCGGTCGGGGCGCCAGCATGGCTGGAGCCAGCCGTGGTGGTCGTGCCGATCACCAGACCCGTGGTGCCCATGGCGAGGCCGGTCTTTTCAGCGTGGGCGACCTTCGAGTTACCGTTGGTGTCCATCGCGAAGTAGGAACCGGAGAAGCCGATGGTGACGTAGGAGCTGTTGAGGATCGGGGAACCCGTGTTGATGGTCAGCGTGTCACCAGCGTTAACCGTGGCAGCCTGCGCGCCGATCGCGGCGAAACCCAGAACAGTCGCCAGAGCGGCGGTAAGTGCGGTCTTCTTCATAATGTAACTCCTCCAAGAGAGTTGTATCGTTGTGGAAGTCTTGTCACGGCCCCAGTCGCGAAGCGCCTGGACCGCCACCGATGGCGGCTTGCCATGGTGCTGTTACTAAGGCAAGCCCCGTGCCAAATGTCCGGCAATGGCATTTAGTAATTTATAAACAATATCTTAGGCTCATTCACACAAAAAGACAGCGTCCTAAGTTAGACGGAAGTGTAAACCCACCCGACGAACAAAGCCGTACTAACTGTCGACTCCATCACACAATGAAACCGTCATCCGATCCCAACCGCTAGAAAGAACTACGGTTTTCCATACTGGCAGAAATGTAAGGGAAACCGACAGCCCCTATCATGCCTATCTACCTTATTGGAATACTTGATTTTTTTGTAGCCCCGACCAAAGTCCGCGGCGACACGCAACTTACCCTCTGCCGAGTAGCGCGTGCACCGTGCTAGCATGCACGGCCATTATCCGCACAATCCCAATATCGAAAAGCCAGCGACACCATGAGCAAAAAGAATGTCCTTACCCGCTCCAAAAAGATCAAGGTAGAAGAACTCCTCAACCGTAACCAGCTCGCCGAGGCATGCACGCTATGCAACCAGGTGTGCCAAATCGATCGCACCGATACGGATGCCTGGATCCTGCTCGGGCTCATCGAACGTAAACTCGGTCACTTCACCGAGGCAGAACAGGCCGCCCGCCGCGCTCTAACATTGCGCCCAAACTTTGCGCCGGCAATACAATTGCTGGGAACAGCATTGCAATGCCAGAACCATTTCCAGGAGGCGATCAACTGCTATCGCAACGCGCTGGAGCTGCAACCCAATGTGGCTGAAACACATTATTTGCTCGGCAATGCTCTGCGTGAGATCGGTGCCTATGTCGACGCAGCAGCGAGTTACGCGCGCGCGATCGAGTTGCAACCGGACTACCTGGCGGCACTCAGCAATTGCGGCGCGGTCCTGCTGGCCATGGGCAACAGAGATCAAGCAGCGATATATCTACATCGCGCCAATGAATTGCAGCCAGGCTTGCCACAAGTGCTGTGTAATCTCGCTTTGCTGCGTCAGGCCCAAGGCGATTATGACGAAGCCAAGGCCTATTGCCGGGATGCCCAGCACCGAGACCCGAATTTCCTGGATGCGATTGCCATGCTGGGTGATCTGTATGAGAAATCCAGTCAGCACGATGAAGCTAAGGCATGGGTCAAGCGCGGACTCGAGATCGACCCTGACTCGCTGTCCTTGAACATGACGGCCGCGCGCCTCGACCGGCACGATGGGCGCTCCGATGAGGCCATCGCCCGCCTGGAACATCTGCGCACCAAGACTCACGAAGAGGCGCAGCAGGACATCCTATTGTTGCTCGGGCAGTTATATGACAAGAAGAAGGATGCCGCGCGCGCCTTTTTCTGCCTGACCGAGGGTAATCGCCTCAAGGCCAAGGCCATGTTGGCGGATGTCGAAGAGAGCGAGCATTACCTGAAACACATCGAAACACTCCGTCAACGGTTCCGCACTGATCATCCCGAAACTTGGCAGCCCTTCGCGGACGATGACTTCACCGACAATCCAATCTTCCTGTTCGGCTTCCCGCGTTCCGGCACCACTTTGCTGGAGCAGATCCTGGACAGCCATCCGCGACTCCAGGCCATCCCGGAGAAACCCACCATCGCGGCCGTCGAACAGGCCCTGCAGGGAAGACAGCTGTCCGCCTTGACCCTGGACGATGTGCGCAAGCTGCGCAAGGTGTACTTCGATACCGCAGCGCGCTATGTGCAGCGCGACCCGAACCGCGTTTATGTGGATAAGCAGCCGCTCAATACTGTAGAAGTACAATTGATCTGGCGGCTGTTCCCGAACGCCAAGTGCATCCTGGCGATCCGCCATCCCTGCGACGCCACCTTCAGTTGTTTCATGCAAAACTTCGTCATCAACAACGCGATGTCGACCTTTTTCACGTTGGAGAAGACTGCCGAGGCCTATGCCGGCGTCATGTCACTGTGGCGGGAATACATCGCCGTACTGCCGGTGAATTATCACCGCCTCCGTTACGAGGATCTGGTGGCGGACCAAGCCGGCGAAACACGTCGCCTGCTGGATTTCCTCGGACTGGAATGGAATGAAAATGTTCTGCGCCAGGATGCGCACGCCCGCACGCGCAATATCAGCACGCCGAGCTATCACCAAGTCACCCAGCCGATCTATCAGGACGCCAAGTACCGCTGGAAGCGCTACGAGGAATACATGGCGCCCGTGCTACCGGTGTTGCAGCCCTACATAGATTATTTCGGGTATGGCGGAAGCTGAGGCACAACCCTAGTCATTGGCATTTCGCAGCTTGCTCAGTACGCGCGGTTCAATCTGTACGCAGCAAGCGCCGCCAGCCCGATGTTCACTTTTTTCTGATCGGCGCAGCCGACCGGAAGGGCGGGCGTTTTAGATCAGAGATCGGCTGTAAAACCATACCGGCGAGCTTCATATAACTCATGTCGCCGATTGTGGCCGCATACCTTAGCCAAAACTTCAACCCATAAAT
>JACRMO010000276.1 GCA_016214925.1 Gammaproteobacteria bacterium | reverse complement strand
CAAGGTCTACGCCTATGTGTGCGACTTCCCCAGCAACCTGCTGAAGAATCATCCGCGCGTGATTACCCTGCCGCACCTGGGCGCCTCGACGGTCGAGGCCGAGGAGAACTGCGCAGTGATGGTCGCCGATCAGGTGCGCGATTATCTGGAAAACGGTACGGTGCTCAACTCGGTGAATTTCCCCGAGGTGAACATGCCACGTACCGACGGGTTCCGCTTGGCGGTGGTCAATGCCAACGTGCCGAATATGCTCGGGCAGATCTCCACGGTGCTGGCCGAGGCCGGGCACAATATTCTGGACATGCTCAACAAGTCGCGCGGCGAGCTGGCCTATACGCTGGTCGATGTTGAAACCGCGCTGGGCGAATCTTGTCTGGAACGCCTGCGCGCGATCAACGGCGTGTTGTCAGTGCGCACGCTCTGACCGCAAGGAGCGATCAACTGTCCCTCCAGTCTCTGCGCGAGCGCATCGATACCCTGGATGAACAAATCCAGGCATTGTTGAATGAGCGCGCGCGCTGCGCCCAACAGGTGGCGCAGGCAAAGATCGCTCAAGGTGAGCAGAGTGATTTCTACCGTCCGGAGCGCGAGGCCGAAGTGCTGCGCCGCGTGCGCGAACGCAACCAGGGGCCGCTCGGCGATGCCGAGATTACCCGCTTGTTCCGCGAAATCATGTCCGCCTGCCTCGCCTTGGAGAAGCCCTTATTGATTGGCTATCTCGGACCCGAGGGCACGTTCACCCAGGCCGCTGTGCTGAAGCATTTCGGCCACTCCGTACAGACCCAGGCACAACCGGCCATCGATGTGGTGTTCCGCGAGGTCGAGGCGGGCGACTGCAATTACGGCGTGGTGCCGATCGAGAATTCCACTGAAGGCGTGGTCAACCACACCCTGGATATGTTTCTGCGCTCGCCGCTGTGCATCTGCGGCGAGGTGTCATTGCGTATAGAGCTGCATCTGCTCAGCCGCGAGACCGAGTTGGCGACGATTCAGCGGGTGTATGCCCATCAGCAGGCGCTTGCGCAATGCCGCGAGTGGCTGGATGCGAATCTGCCGCGTGCCGAACGCATCGCCGTCAGCAGCAACGGCGAGGCGGCTAAGCGCGTCGCGCAGGAAGCCGGCGCGGCGGCAGTGGCCGGCGAGGCCGCGGCCGAATTATACGAACTGACGCGCTTGGCCAGCCGCATCGAAGACGAACCGGGCAACACCACGCGCTTCCTGGTGATCGGCAAACAGCCGGTCGGTCGCAGCGGCCAGGACAAGACTTCGCTGCTGGTCGCGGTGAAGAACGCACCGGGCGCCTTGTATCGCATGCTGGAGCCGATGGCGCGCCACGGGCTGAGCATGACTCGCATCGAATCGCGTCCATCGCGGCGCGGCATCTGGGATTATGTGTTCTTCGTCGATATCGAAGGGCATGTCGAGGATGAGCGGGTGGCCGCGGCACTCAAGGAACTGGAACAGCACGCGAGTTTGTTTAAGGTGCTGGGCTCGTATCCGCGCGCGGTCATTTAAAGAAGCTCCGATATATTGTCATTCCGGACGTAGTGCAGCGAAGATTCGGAATCTAGTGGTTCGTATTCGGGTGGTTACTGGATTCCGGCATTCGCCGGAATGACGCAATGCGAACAGTGAGTCGAACCAGGATATAACGCATGTCAGCCGCCTTTCCGTTCTGCGATCTCGCCACACCGGGCGTTCAAGGCTTGCGCCCTTACGAGCCCGGCAAACCGCTCAGTGAATTGGAGCGTGAATACGGCGTGCGCGATGCCATCAAGCTGGCCTCCAACGAAAATCCGCTCGGGCCGAGTCCGGCGGCACTGGAGGCGGCGCGCGGTACGCTGGGCGAAATCGCACGTTACCCTGACGGCAACGGCTTCGAGCTGAAGCGCGCCATCGCGAACCGCTATGGCGTCGACATTCGTGGCATCACGCTCGGCAACGGTTCCAACGATGTGTTGGATATCATCGCGCGCGCGTTCCTATTGCCGGGTCTCGAATGCGTGTTCTCCCAGCATGCCTTTGCCGTGTATCCCATCGTCACTCAAGCCATCGGCGCCACGGCGCGCGTGGTGCCGGCGCACGACGGTTCGCGTGGCCCGCGTTATGGGCACGATCTGGAAACGATGGCCGCGGCATTCACCGACAAGACGCGGCTGGTGTTCATCGCCAATCCGAACAACCCGACCGGCACCTGGCTCAAGCGCGATGAACTCGAAGCGTTTCTGGAACGCGTACCGCGCCAAGTGATCGTGGTACTCGACGAGGCCTATGTCGAATACGTCACCGAAGCGGATTACCCGGACAGCATTCCCTGGCTGGTGCGCTTCCCGAATCTGATCCTCACGCGCACCTTCTCCAAGGCCTATGGTCTGGCCGGCCTGCGCGTCGGTTTCGCGTTGTCGCAGCCGGAGATGGCGGACGTGCTCAATCGCGTGCGCCAGCCTTTCAATGTGAACATTCTCGCGTTGGCCGCTGCAAGCGTGGCCTTGACCGACCGCGCGCATCTGGAGGCGAGTCTCAAGCTCAATCAAAGCGGGATGCAGCAGTGGATCGAGGCAGCGGCCGAATTGCAATTGGACTACATCCCTTCGGTCGGCAACTTTCTGTGCGTGGATGTCGGCCGTCCTGCGGCGCCGGTGTATGAGGCGCTGTTGCGCGAAGGCGTGATTGTGCGGCCGGTCGCCAACTATGGTTTACCGAATCACCTGCGCATCACGTTGGGGCTGGCGCAGGAGAACCGCCGCGCCATTAACGCACTGCGCAAGGTACTTGGATGATATTGGGGATGATGTTGGGATGATCCGGCGACTGTGCATTATCGGTGTGGGCCTGATTGGCGGCTCGCTGGCGCGGGCGCTGCGCCAGGCCGGTTATGTGCAGGAAATCGTCGGTTCAAGTCGCCGCGTCGAGCATCTGCAAGAGGCGGTCGAGTTGGGTGTGATCGACCGCTTCGACATCGACGCCGCGCGCGCCGTGCAGGGCGCGGACATGATCGTGGTCTGCGTTCCGCTCGGTGCGATGGAGCAGACCTTCCGCAGTATCGCCCCGACGCTGGCGCCAGATGCGGTGGTGACCGACGCCGGCAGTGCCAAGGCCCGCGTGGTAGCCGCGGCGCGTGCGGCGCTGGGCGCGCGATTGTCATGTTTCGTGCCCGGCCATCCCATCGCCGGCACCGAGAAGAGCGGTGTCGCGGCCTCATTCGCCGAGTTGTATCGCAACCGCAAAGTTATCCTCACGCCGCTCGCGGAGACCGATCCGGCCGCGACCGCACGGGTACAGACCATGTGGGAAACGGTCGGTGCACAGGTGCAGTGCATGGGCGTCGAGCATCACGACGAGGTGCTCGCCGCGACCAGTCATCTGCCGCATGTGCTGGCCTTCCAGATGGTCGACACGCTGGCACGGATGAGCGACGAGGACGAGATTTTCCGGTATGCTGCCGGCGGTTTTCGCGACTTCACGCGCATTGCCTCTAGCGACCCGGTTATGTGGCGAGACATCTGTCTGGCCAACGACCGCGCGGTGTTGCTGATGCTGGAACGTTATCAGCAGGATCTGAGTCGCCTGGCCGAGGCGATCCGCGCCGGTGATGGTGTCGAGCTGGAACGCGTGTTCCGCAACGCCAAGGCGGCGCGGGATCGGCACAGCGAGCGGTGAGTAATTGCACACCTAAGGCCGCAAAGAACGCAAAGT
>JACRMO010000071.1:944-2511 GCA_016214925.1 Gammaproteobacteria bacterium | reverse complement strand
GGGACAAGGTGAGACCGCAGAGCGGTCGAGAAGGTGCCCTGGGGCATGTATTCACGGCGTCCTGCCGACGCGGTATGAGGCCTTGTCAACGCAGCCCAGCAATCACGCCATGCCGTCGAGGATCGCCTTGCGCACGGCGTCGAGGCTGGCGTCAATGGTATGCACATTACCGCCACTCTGCGCGATGGCAGTGTCCGGATCCTTCAAGCCATGGCCGGTCAACGTGCAGACGATGGAACTGCCTTCCGGAATCTTGCCGGTCTTCACATCACGCAGCGCGCCGGCGAGCGACGTGGCGGATGCCGGTTCGCAGAACACGCCTTCCTTCTCGGCCAGCAGTTTCTGCGCGGCGAGGATTTCCGCGTCGGTGCATTCGTCGAACCAACCGCCGGATTCCTCTTTCACCTTCCAGGCTTGATCCCAAGACTGCGGATGACCGATACGGATGGCGGTGGCGACAGTCTCGGGATTGTCGACCATCGCACCGCGCATGAACGGCGCGGAACCAGCCGCCTGATAGCCGATCATCTTCGGTCGGTTGCCGACGATAGCGCCGCCCGCATAGGCGCAATGACCCTTGCAGAATGCGCAGGCGCCGGTGACGTGATCGCCGGACGCCGCGGAATATTCGCAGTAACCGATCCAGTGCGCAGTAATATTGCCGGCGTTGCCGACCGGCAGGCAGTGATAATCCGGCGCGCGTCCGAGTTCCTCGACGATCTCGAAGGCCGCGGTCTTCTGCCCTTGCAGGCGATACGGATTGATGGAATTGACGATGGTGACCGGCGCCTGCTCGGCGACCTCTTTCACCAGTTGCATGCCGGCGTCGAAGTTGCCGCGAATCTGCAACACCGTGGAACCGTGCATCATCGCCTGCGCCAGTTTGCCCATGGCGATCTTGCCTTCGGGAATCAGCACGAATGCAGTGATGCCCGCGCGCGCCGCATAGGCCGCCGCCGCCGCCGAGGTGTTGCCGGTGGACGCGCAGATGATGGCGCGACTGCCCGCTTCCACCGCCTTGGTCACGGCCATGGTCATGCCGCGATCTTTGAACGAACCGGTCGGGTTCAGACCTTCGTATTTGACGTAGATGTCCACTTCCTTGCCGATCAGACGCGGAATGTTGTTCAGCCGGATCAGCGGCGTGTTGCCCTCGCCGAGGCTGATGATGCGTGTGTCGTCGTGAATCGGCAGACGGTCGCGGTAACGTTCGATGAGGCCGGTGTAACGGGGACGGAAGGGCATAGTGCTTACCTTGAGTTCATCATATGTAGCCCGGATACAGCGCAGCGGAATCCGGGAGGTTGCGGACAATTCCCGGATTACGGCCCCCAATAGACAGGGTGCCTTCATCCGGGCTACGAATCAGTTACTTCCCACTCAGATGTTCCAGGCGGATGCGCGTTACGCGGCCTTCCACGGAATCCAGCATTTCGATCCTTTCGATCGCCTGGTTCATCTGGCCTTCGCGCACCACGTGCGTCAACAGGATGATCGGCACGCGCGTTTCTTCCGGCGTCGCTTCCTTCTGAATGATCGCCTCGATGCTGATGCCGCGGTCACCGAG
>JACRMO010000071.1:0-916 GCA_016214925.1 Gammaproteobacteria bacterium | reverse complement strand
GTCACCGAGGATGCGCGTGATATCGGCAAGCACACCGGGTTTGTCGAGCGCGAGCAGCCGCAGGTAATAGGCCGTCTCAATGTCTTCCATCGGCAGAATCGGAACGTCGGACAGCTTGTTCGGCTGGAACGCGAGATGCGGCACGCGATTGCCCGGATCGGCGGTGAGCGTGCGCGTCACGTCGACCAGATCGGCAATCACCGCCGAGGCCGTCGGCTCGGCACCTGCGCCAGCGCCGTAATACAGCGTCGACCCCACGGCATCGCCCTTCACCAGCACGGCATTCATCACGCCATCGACATTGGCGATCAAACGGCGCTCCGGAATCAGCGTCGGATGCACGCGCAGCTCCACGCCCTTGGCGGTGCGGCGCGCGAAACCCAGATGCTTGATGCGATAACCGAGTTCCTCGGCGTATTCCACATCGGCGCGGGTAATCTTGCTGATGCCTTCGGTATAGGTCTTCTTGAACTGCAACGGGATACCGAAGGCGATCGAGGCGAGAATCGTCAGCTTGTGCGCGGCGTCGATGCCTTCCACGTCGAAGGTCGGATCGGCCTCGGCGTAGCCCAACGCCTGCGCCTCGGCCAGCACATCGTTGAAGTCGCGGCCCTTGTCGCGCATTTCGGTGAGGATGAAATTGCCGGTGCCGTTGATGATGCCGGCCAGCCATTGGATCTGATTGGCGGCGAGACCTTCGCGGATCGCCTTGATGATGGGAATGCCACCACCGACGGCCGCTTCAAACGCGACCATCACGCCTTTATCCTGCGCCGCCTTGAAGATCTCTTCGCCATGCATGGCGATCAACGCTTTATTGGCGGTGACGACATGCTTGCGGTTGGCGATGGCCTTGAGCACCAGTTCGCGCGCCGGGCTGTAACCGCCGATGAGTTCGATGACGATGTCGATATCC
>JACRMO010000275.1 GCA_016214925.1 Gammaproteobacteria bacterium | reverse complement strand
TGATGACCTGGGCGCCTAAAGGCGAATGGCCGGTGATCTGGTTGTCCAAGGATGCCAAGCTCGCGCCGGGAAAATCCATACGCGGCGGTGTGCCCATCTGCTGGCCCTGGTTCGGTCCGCACGCGAGCGAGGCGAAGTTTCCCGGCCACGGCTTCGCGCGCACCGTGCCGTGGGCGGTGATCGACACGCAGAAGCTTGGTAACGGCGCCACGCGTCTGGTGTTCCGCATTGTGCAGAGCGACGTCACGCGCGCGCAGTGGCCGCAGGCATCCGAGCTGGAGATTCATATGCTCATCGGCCCGACGCTGGAGATCGATCTGGTCACGCGCAACACAAGCACGAGCGCGATCACCGTCGGCGATGCACTGCATACGTATTTTGAAGTCGGCGACGTGCGCCAGGCGAAGGTGCACGGTCTGGACGGTTGTCCGTATATCGACAAGGTCGACGGTGGCGCGCGCAAACAGCAGAGCGGCCCGGTGAGCATCGCCGGTGAGGTCGACCGCATCTATCTGGAGTCCAGCGGCGATTGCGTGATCGACGACCCGGTGCTCGGGCGCCGCATCCGCATCGCCAAGCAGGGCAGCGCCTCCAGCGTGGTGTGGAATCCCTGGATCGAAAAGGCCGAGAAGATGGGCGACCTGGGCGATAACGGCTATCTGAATATGCTCTGCGTGGAGAGCACCAACGCCGATACCGACGTGGTGAATATCGCGCCGGGCGCCGAGCATCACCTGTGGGTGCGCTATTCGGTCGAGGCGCTGGGCGGCGCGGATTGAGTGCCATGACCGAACAGACACCCACAGCGGTTTTCAACGCCTACCTCGACGCCTTCGCCGCGCGCGATTTCGATCGCATGCGCGCCACCTTGTCCGACGCTACGTTCTATTACCGCGGCCCGGTTGCCACGCACACCGACGCCACCGAATTCGTAATGGACATCAGCCGCATCGGCCAGATCCTCGACGGCATCGATGTGCGCAGACTGTTCGTCGACGGCAACGAGATCTGCGCCATCCTCGATTTCCGCATCCGCATCAACATCGTCGATATCACCCGGGTGGTGCTGTGGGTCATTGTCGAAAACGGCAAGATCGTCTCGATCGAGGCCTTCTTCGACGCAACCGAATACAGCCAGATGTTCCCGGAGCGGGAAGGGTGAAACGTGCGGGGACAGATTTCAGATCTGTCCCCGTTTCATTGGTTATCCGCCCTTCTTCAACAGCACATACACCGCCCCGGTGCCGCCGTCGACCGGACGCGCGGAGCAGAAGGCGAGCACCTCGTCGCGCTGACGCAGCCAACCGCCGACCTTACCCTTGAGAATCGGGATGCGTTGATGCGAGCCGTGGCCCTTGCCGTGGATGATGCGCACGCACGCGTGACCACGGGCAAGACAGTTTTGCAGGAACGTACTCAAGGCTTGACGCGCTTCGACGACGGTCAGACCGTGCAGATCGCATTCGGCTTGCAGCGCGAATTGACCACGGCGCAGGCGCTTGAGGGTGCGGTGTTGCAGGCCGCGACGCGCATACCAGAGTTCTTCGCCAGTTTCTAAATCACCGGTTGCAAAATCACCGGGCTCGAAGCCGTCGGAGAGCATGTCGCGCAACACATCCTGTTCGTCGCGCTCGCGGAATTTGGCGCGCGCCGGCGGCCGCGGCAGGGCGGGTTCGACACGGTCGTGCACCACGGGTTTGACCGGACCGACACTGGCCTGGAACAGCGCGCGGTCATCCTCGGGAAGTTCATGAGGGTCGGTGGGTGGCGTGGGGCGTTTTTTCATGGCCGCGCCAGGATACATTCGGGAGACATTGCCCGCGAGGGTGTATGTGAGAACGCGGGCGCTTCCAGTATAGTGTCGGCCCTATGAGCACCACAGTATCACTGGCAGCGTGACCGACGAGCCCCCTGCATCCATGCGGATTCTGATCAGCAACGACGATGGCTATCAAGCCCCCGGTATCCGCGCGCTGGCCGCGGCGCTTGCCGCGCATGGCGAGATCACTGTGGTTGCGCCGGAGCGCGACCGCAGTGGCGCGTCCAATTCGTTGACCCTGGAAAATCCTATCCGTGCGACCGTCATGCCCGACGGCTTTATCCGCGTCGACGGCACGCCGACCGACTGCGTGCATCTGGCCATCACCGGCTTGCTGGAGCAGGAGCCGGACATGGTGGTGTCGGGCATCAACGCCGGCGCCAATATGGGTGACGATGTGCTGTATTCCGGAACGGTCGCGGCGGCGATGGAAGGGCGCTTTCTCGGTCTGCCGGCGATCGCCGTGTCGATGGCATCGCACCAACCCAAGCATTACGAGACCGCCGCGCGGGTGGCCAGCGAACTGGTGCTGCGGCTGTGCCGTGATCCGCTGCCGGCGGATACCATCCTCAACGTGAATGTGCCCGATCTTGCCTATGAACACTTGGCCGGTTTCGAGGCCACGCGCCTGGGGCATCGACACAAGGCCGAGTCGGTCATCAAGGCGCAGGACCCGCGCGGCCGGCCCATCTACTGGGTCGGGCCGGCGGGCGCCGAACAGGATGCCGGGCCGGGTACGGATTTTCACGCCGTGCGCAATGGCTTTGTATCAATCACACCGATTCAGGTCGATCTCACCCGTTACGACGCCTTGGATAAGGTTGCCGGCTGGTTGGCGGGCCGTTAGCGCGCATGCGTCCACATATCCGCGGCATCGGCATGACTTCGCAACGCACCCGCGATCGCTTGATCGAGCGGCTGCGCGAAAAAGGTATACGCAACGAACAAGTGCTGGAAGTGATTCGGCGTACGCCGCGGCATCTGTTTGTCGACGAGGCCTTGTCGTCGCGCGCGTATGAAGACACCGCGTTGCCCATCGGCTTCAACCAGACCATCTCGCAACCTTACATCGTCGCGCGCATGACCGAGATTCTGCTGGCGAACAATCCGCAGAAAGTGCTGGAGGTCGGCACCGGGTCGGCCTATCAAGCGGCGGTGCTCGCGCAGTTGGTGCCGAAGGTCTATACCGTCGAACGTATCCTGGCGTTGCTGCCGCTGGCACGGCAGCGCCTGCGTGAACTCAATCTGCGTAATGTGAGTCTCAAGCAGAGTGACGGTACCTGGGGTTGGCCGCAGCAGGCGCCGTTCGATGCCATTCTGGTCACGGCGGCGCCGGCGGAAATTCCCAAGGCGTTACTGGAGCAACTTGTCGACGGTGGGCGACTGGTAATTCCCGTCGGCGCCGGCAGC
The DNA here is from genome assembly GCA_016214925.1 of Gammaproteobacteria bacterium. Classification (GTDB taxonomy): domain Bacteria; phylum Pseudomonadota; class Gammaproteobacteria; order Thiohalobacterales; family Thiohalobacteraceae; genus JAHJQQ01. The sequence continues at coordinate 3,936 of JACRMO010000275.1, read as the reverse complement.
GATCAGACTCTGGCGGTGATCACCCGGCACGGCGATCGGTACACTCGCGAAGATATTGAATCGGTGACTTTCGTTCCGCTGGTCGGCGGGGGGGCGTGATGTCCGGAGGTGTGTGTGGGCGTGTGTATTGCCGATTCCGCATGCCGTGCCAGGTATTGCCCGCTTGGGTTACGCGGAGCTGATGCGGAGTCGTCGCGGTCAATTCGCGCTGATCGTCGCGCTGTGGCTGGCGGCGCTGACCGGTTGCAGTACCTCCAGCGTGCATACGTCCGCGGACGACGATCGCTCGTTACGCGCGTCGCCCGGTGTGCATGTGGTGAAGCGCGGCGACACGCTGTTCTCCATTGCTTGGCAACAGGGTCTGGATTATCAGACGGTCGCCGTCTGGAACGGTATCCGCCCGCCGTACACGATTTATCCCGGACAAAAGATTCGACTCTATTCACCGAACCGTACAGCCCGCCCGGTATCACCACCCACAACATCGACCCGCACGCCACACGGTGCCGCATCCGTTCCAAACGCGGCGCCCGCCAAACCCGCGCCCACACTGAGTGCGGATAGTCCGATTCACTGGCAATGGCCGGCCAGCGGGCCGATCCTGCGCACCTTCGATGGCGATACGAGCGGGAAAAAAGGCATCAGCATCGGCGGAACGCATGGTAATCAGGTGCGCGCCGCGGCGGCTGGACGGGTAGTTTATGCCGGCAGTGGACTTGTCGGCTATGGGCGGCTTATTATCCTGAAACATAACGATACCTATCTAAGCGCCTACGGACACAATCGAGATTTACTTGTCCAAGAAGGCGACGAGGTACGGACAGGCCAAGTAATCGCCGCCATGGGCAGCAGTGGCACCAACCGTATCCAACTGCATTTCGAGATTCGGCGAAACGGAAAACCGGTCGATCCACTCCGCTATCTGCCGCGGCGCTAAGTGCGTGGTTGTGTGGGGAGCGGAGGCACATCACCTTAGGGGCTAACGGCTGGCCAAGTCGCTGTCCCTGAGTACGGCGTGGAGGTACCCATGGCGAAAGGACGCAAGGTTGGGGGCGATGCGGACGAAGTTGAGGTCGCGGAGGCTGAGTCCGACGACCTTGATCAGGATGCGGCGGATCTTCCTCTTGAAGTGGGGGATGAGGGGCCCGAGGAGCCCATGGTGTTCGCGGCGGGCGAAATCCCCGGCACGCACCACGACGCCACGCGCCTGTACCTGAACGAAATCGGTTTTTCCCCGCTGCTGTCCGCCGAAGAGGAAGTCTATTTTGCGCGGCTGGCGCAGAAGGGCGTGGAGAGCGCCCGTCAGCGCATGATCGAATCCAACCTGCGCCTGGTGGTCAAGATCGCCCGGCGTTACATGAACCGTGGATTGGCGCTGCTGGACCTCATCGAAGAAGGCAACCTCGGGTTGATCCGCGCTGTGGAAAAGTTCGATCCAGAACGTGGTTTCCGCTTCTCGACGTACGCGACCTGGTGGATTCGCCAGACCATCGAGCGCGCCATCATGAATCAGACGCGTACCATTCGACTGCCGATTCACATTGTGAAAGAGATCAACGTCTATCTGCGCGCCGCCCGCAAGCTCGCGCAGAAGCTCGACCACGAACCGTCCGCCGAAGAGATTGCCGAACTGCTGGATAAACCGCTGCCTGAAGTCGAACGCATGCTCGGTCTCAATGAGCGCGTGGCCTCCGTGGATTCTCCCATCGGCTACGATAGCGACAAGTCCCTGCTCGACGCCATCCCCGACGAAAACAACCCCGATCCCTCCGAGCTGCTCGCCGACGACGATGTGTACGCCAATCTTGAGTTATGGCTGAAGCAGCTCAACGACAAACAACGCGACGTTGTCGAGCGCCGCTTCGGGCTGCACGGCCATAAGATCAGTACACTGGAGGAGGTCGGCCACGAAATCGGCGTCACTCGCGAACGCGTGCGGCAGATCCAGATGGATGCTCTGAAACGACTGCGCGAGATCCTTGAGGCGGAGGGATTCTCATCGGACGCGTTGTTTCGGTGAGTTTGATTTTTCACACCAAAGCGCGCAAAGACCGCAAAGTACCTTATCGGGTTTGCTCCGCGTTCTTTGCGTGCTTTGGTGTGAATCCCTGTCAGATCATCAATAAGGCCGCGGCGACGCGGCGTCCCTCGGACACGAGGATGTTGTAGGTGCGGCAGGCGGCCGCCGTGTCCATCACTTCGATGCCGATGCCCTGGCTATGCAATTCCGCGAGCAGACTTGGATGCGGGAAACGCAGCTGCGCGCCGGTGCCGAGCAATAAAATTTCCGGACGCAGTTCGATTACGGTACGCAGGTGCACTGGAGTGAGTTCTTCGAAACCCTGTGGCGGCCAATCGCGAATCAGCTGTTCCGCGCTGACGATCAGGCTGCGGGTGAGGGCGTCCTCGTTTACCGTGACCCGGCCTGGGGCATAGGCACGGATCAGGTAGCGGGCGTCATTGCTGTCTTCGGCGAAGCGCATGAAATCAGGGTCCAGTCTCTAGGGATGAGGTTCTAGGGTCGCTGGGTTTGCCTGCCGACGCAAGATTCGATACGTATTTCCTCGGCCCCGGGTTCTAGTGTCTGGACACTGTTCTCTTAGATTTTTCAATGAGTTTAACCGCGTCCATCTTGTATCCTGGCGGGTATTTCAGTACCCTGCATTGCCCGATCCGCATGGCCCCGCGCAGGCGGTCGGCAACGACACGTCGCTCATTTTTCAAGGTATCGCCGCTTTGTTTGAAGAATTTCAGCGCATCAAGCGCCTGCCACCGTATGTCTTCAACATCGTCAACGAGCTCAAGGCCAAGGCCCGGGCCCGGGGCGAGGACATCATTGACTTCGGCATGGGCAATCCGGACCAACCCACGCCGGATCACATCGTCGCCAAACTGGTCGAGGCGGCCCAGCGCGGCGATACCCATCGCTACTCGCTGTCCAAGGGTATCCCGCGTCTGCGCAAGGCGATCTGCGATTGGTATCAGCGCCGCTACGATGTGACACTCAATCCCGAGACCGAGGCTATTGTCACCATCGGTTCCAAGGAAGGCCTGGCGCATCTGGCGCTGGCGACCTTAGGTCCCGGCGACGCCGTGCTGGTGCCGAATCCCGCCTATCCGATCCATCCCTACGGCTTCGTCATCGCCGGTGCGGATATCTGCCATGTGCCGTTGGTGCCGGGCATCGACCTCTTCGTCGAACTGGAAAAGGCGATCAGGGATTCCTGGCCCAAGCCCAAGATGCTGGTGCTGAACTTCCCCGGCAATCCGACCGCGCAATGCGTGGATCTGGAGTTCTTCGAGCGGGTGGTGGCGATCGCGCGCGAGCATCACATCTGGGTGATCCACGATCTGGCCTATGCCGATCTGGTATTCGATGGCTATGTCGCGCCGTCGATCCTGCAGGTGCCGGGCGCGACGGATATCGCCGTGGAATTCTTCACGCTGTCGAAGAGCTACAACATGCCGGGTTGGCGCGTCGGCTTCATGTGCGGCAACAAGACGCTGGTTGCGGCGCTCGCGCGCATGAAATCCTATCTCGACTACGGCATGTTCACGCCGATCCAGATCGCGGCCATCACTGCGCTGGAAGGCCCGCAGGACTGCGTGGCCGAAATCGCCGAGATGTACCGCAAGCGTCGCGATGCACTGTGCGAGGGTTTGAACGCAATCGGCTGGCCGGTGGAAAAACCGCGCGGCACCATGTTCGTCTGGGCACCGATTCCCGAACAGTACAAGCATCTCGGTTCGCTGGAGTTTTCCAAGAAGCTGCTGGCCGACGCCAAGGTCGCGGTCGCGCCGGGCATCGGCTTCGGCGAATACGGCGACGATCATGTGCGCTTCGGCCTGATCGAAGACGAGCACCGCACCCGTCAGGCGGTGCGCGGTATCCGCGATATGTTCCGCAAAGATCAAAAACAACACGCAAGCGCAGGA
>JACRMO010000274.1 GCA_016214925.1 Gammaproteobacteria bacterium | reverse complement strand
TCGCCGGCCAACTTATGGATTGCCTGGCGGCACGGCGCGCGGCATCACGCTCCTGATTCATGGCACGACGTTTCGCCACATACATTCTCTTGCTCGGTGCGTTTCTGCTTGGCGCCTGTCAACGCCAGACAGCGGAGGTGCAAGAACAGCAATTTCTCGCCTTCGGCACGCTGGTCGATGTCACCCTGCACGGTGTCGATGCCACGCAGGCACACCAGGCGTTCACGACACTGGAACGCGATCTCAACCAATGGCACCGCGATTGGCATGCCTGGCAACCGGGACTGTTGACCGACCTCAACCGCGCCTTGGCGACGCACGGCGAGGCCGAGGTTCCCGCCACGCTGCGGCCCTTGATCGAAGGCGCGCAACGCATGTCCGTGCGCAGCGGCGGACTGTTCAACCCGGCCATCGGTGGCCTGCTGGCGTTGTGGGGTTTTCAGAATGATGAACTGCCGCAGCAACCGCCCGCCGCAAGCGCCATCGCAACGTGGTTGAAAAATCCGCCGCACATGACGGACCTGCGCTTGACCGGCAATCACCTCACCACCCAACACCGCGGTGTGCAACTCGACTTCGGCGCCTGCGCCAAAGGCTATGCCGCGCAACGTGCCATCGAACGTCTGAGTGAACTCGGCGTTCACAATGCCATCGTCGCCGTCGCCGGCGATATCCATGTCGCGGGCGCGCACGGCGAACGGCCGTGGCGTGTCGGCATCCGCCATCCGCGCGAGGCCGGCATTCTCGGCGCGGTCGAACTCAAGGACGGCGAGAGCATTTCGACCTCGGGCGATTATCAGCGCTATTTCACCTATCAAGGAAAACGCTTCCATCACCTGCTCGATCCACGCAGCGGTTATCCCGCAAACACCGCCATCTCCGTGACCGTGATCGCGCGTGACGGCCTGACCGCCGATGCCGCCGCTACCGCGCTGTTCATCGCCGGCCCGGAAGACTGGCCACGCATCGCCCGCGATCTGGATGTGGATCAGGTCATGCGTGTCGATAACAACGGTGTTGTGACCATGACCCCGGCGATGGCAGCGCGCGTGCGTATTGAAGGCACACCGACGGTCCAGGTGCAGGCGCTGCCGTGATGAGCATATCGCCATTGCGGTCATCGTTGACGCGCGCCGATGTCATATTGCTATTCATCGCTGCCGGCCTGATCGGTTGGTTGTATATGGCCTTGTGGGCACCGGATAGCACTGCGCTGGAAGTCGAGATCTGGAGCCGTGGCCAACGTGTGCAGACACTGAGCCTGGCGGAGAACCATCGCATCGAAGTCACCGGCGCGTTGGGCGTCAGTCTTATCGAGATCAAGGATGCCCAGGTTCGCTTCGTGGACTCGCCGTGCAGTAACAAGTTGTGCGTCCACAGCGGCTGGCAACGGCATGCCGGCGAAACCACGGCCTGTCTGCCCAATCAGGTCAGCGTGCGCATCCTTGGGCGGGATCGGCGTTATGATGCGATCAACTTTTAGCCCGGGGACATAGCTCGGGGACAGATTTGAAATCTGTCTCCCTTCAGACCTTATGCACCTAATCCCCACCCGCGAAGATCACCGCATCGCCTGGCTCACCGCGCTGGCGGTGGCGATTCATTTGATCGAAGCGACGCTGCCCAGTCCGTTGCCGGGCGTAAAGCCAGGCTTGGCGAATGTCATCACCATCGTGGTGTTGATGCGCTTTGGCTGGAACAGTGCGGCGTGGGTGAGTCTGCTGCGGGTGCTGGTCAGCGGGCTGTTGTTGGGCACGTTTCTCTCGCCGACGTTCGCGTTGAGTCTGGGCGGTGCGCTGTGCAGCGTGGCCGTTTTATGGCTTGCCACACGCACCCTCCGACCGTGTTTCAGCGCCATGGGTTACAGCGTGCTGGCCGCGCTGGCACATATGCTGGGACAGTTCACCCTCGCCTACACCCTGTTCATCCCGCACCCGGGTCTGCTGCACCTGTTGCCGGTAATGCTGACGGCGGCACTGTTGTTCGGTGTAGTCAGCGGTATACTCGCGCAGACGATGTTGAACGGATTGGCGAAGGCCCCGGCATGACTCCAGCCCAATGACTCCAACCCAGACACTCTATAGCGACGGTGGCGACCGTTTGGTGGTGAGCGTCCTGCTCGCGGCGGCGCTGCATGCGTTGCTTATCCTGGGCGTTTCGTTCGCGCCGCGTGAACCCGACAGTCAGGATAAACTGCCGACGCTCGACATCACGCTGGTCACCAAACGCGATACGCCCCCGCCCAAAGAGGCGGATTATCTCGCCCAGGTCAGTCAGGACGGCGGCGGCAATACCACCGAAAAAATCCGTCCGCAGATGGAACTGGCCGCGCAGCCGGCCATCGCCGCGCCGCCACCGTCGCCGGCTGCGGGCGAGGCGCGCCGATTGGCGAGTAGCGCGGGCCAGCGCAAGGTGCAGGTCGCCGATGCCGCCAAACCGGCGCCCGCCACACCGGTCACCGCCGCCGAGTTGATCAACCGCAGCCTGGAGCTGGCCAGCCTCGATCAGCAGTTGCGTCAATCCATGCAGGCCTATTCGCAACGGCCGCGTCAGGCGTTCATCTCCGCGCGCACCCAGGAATTCAAATACGCCAGCTATATGAACGAGTGGGTCAGCAAGGTGGAGCGCGTGGGCAATCTGAATTACCCCGACGAGGCGCGCCGGCAGAACATCACCGGCAGTCTGATGCTGCAGGTGTCCATCAATACCGACGGCAGCGTGCGCAATATCCGCCTGCTGCGGGCCTCCGGCTACAAAGTGCTCGACGACGCCGCCATCCGCATCGTGCAGTTGGCCGCACCCTTCGCCCCGCTGCCGCCGGAGATCAGCAAGGAAGCCGACATCCTGCACATCACCCGCACCTGGGAGTTTCTCAATCAGCAGGGGCTGTCCACCCACCGTTAAAGCCTCGTCGCCCTTGCGACTCCCCCGCCCCCTGCCGGATACTATGCGCATGGCCGACGCAGAGTACCTCAACAACCACTTCCTGATCGCCATGCCGGGTCTGGCGGACCCCAATTTCTTCCACACCGTCACCTATATCTGCGAACACGACGCCGACGGCGCCATGGGCATCGTCATCAACCGCCCGCTGGATCTGCATCTCGCCGATATCCTCACGCATATGGATATCCAGGCCACCCCCGCCACCGCCGGTCTGCCCATCTTTCAGGGCGGCCCGGTGCAGCCTGAACGCGGCTTCGTGCTGCACACGCCGCAAGGCAGCTGGGAGGCCACGCTCCAAGTCAGCACCGACATCGGCCTGACCGCCTCACAGGATGTGCTCGCCGCCATCGCCGCCGGGCAGGGGCCGCAACGTTTCCTGATCGCGCTCGGCTACGCCGGCTGGGGCGCCGGACAGCTGGAACGCGAACTGTCCGACAACGCCTGGCTGAGTGGACCTGCCACCGCCGAGGTGCTGTTCGACATGCCGGTGGAAAAGCGCTGGGCCGCGGCCGCCGCATTGCTGGGCGTGGACCTGAATCTCATGTCTGGTGATGCCGGACATGCCTGAGGCGCGAGCGACCAACGTGAGCGGCGATTGCATCGGAAAACAACCGCCGACACCCGCGCAGACGCTGCTGGGTTTCGATTTCGGCGCGCACCGCATCGACGTCGCGGTCGGTCAGCGCATCACGGGTACGGCCAGTGCGATGACCACGCTCGCCGCGCGCGACGGCCAACCGGATTGGACACAGGTCGCACAGCTCATCGCCACGTGGCAGCCGGATGCCCTGGTGGTGGGCCTGCCGTTACAGTTGGACGGCAGCCGCAGCACGGTCACCGAGGCAGCGGAACGCTTCGCGCGGCGCCTGGAAGGCCGCTTCCGCCTGCCGGTGTACTTGTACGACGAACGCCTCAGCTCGCATGCGGCGGAACACTGGAGTAGCGAGCACACCCGGCGTGGCAGCCTTGACGAAGTCGCCGCACAGATCATCTTGCAAGACTGGCTGGACGGCCAGGGAGAACACTGATGGAACAAGCGAATGAGGTCGGCACGCTCATCGACGCGATGGCCGAACAGCTGCGCACGCAGATCGCGGCGCGCAAACTCGTCGATCCGGCCATGGTCGGCATCCACACCGGCGGCGTCTGGATTGCCGAACGGCTGCATCGCAAACTCGGCCTGAACGTGCCGCTGGGCAGCCTGGACATTTCCTTTTACCGCGACGATTTCACGCGCATCGGCATGAATCCGCAGGTGCGCCCGTCGGATCTGCCCTTCGACATCGACAACCGCCACATCATTCTGGTCGACGACGTATTGCACACCGGCCGCACCATTCGCGCCGCGCTCAACGAATTGTTCGACTACGGTCGCCCCGCGTCGATCCTGCTCGCGGTGCTGGTCGAACGCAGCGGCCGCGAACTGCCCATCGAGGCCGACGTGATCGGTCGCAAAATGGAACTCGGCAGCGGCGACCACGTCAAACTCACCGGCCCCGATCCGCTGACCCTGGAGTTGCAGAAAACCGCATGAATCCCACCGTACAGCAAGTCGATGCCCAGGGCCGGCTACGGCACTTCCTGACCCTCGAAGGTCTCAAGCGCCAGATGTTGATCGACATCCTGGACACCGCCGAATCGTTCTCCGGCGTGACCGAACAGACGGTGAAAAAAGTCCCGCTGCTGCGCGGCAAGACCATCGTCAATCTGTTCTTCGAGGCCAGCACACGCACCCGCACCACCTTCGAGCTGGCCGCCAAGCGCCTGTCCGCGGACGTGCTCAACATGAACATCAACGCCTCCAGCACCTCCAAGGGCGAAACCCTGCTCGACACCTTGCGTAATCTGGAGGCCATGCACGTCGATATGTTCGTGGTGCGCCACGCCGAATCCGGCGCCGCGCATTTCATCGCCCAGCATGTCGCGCCGCATATCAGCGTCATCAACGGCGGCGACGGCCGCCACGCGCATCCAACCCAAGGCATGCTCGACATGTTCACCATCCGCCGCGCCAAAGGCCCGGACTTCGGCCGCCTGCGCGTGGCGATCGTCGGCGACATCCTGCACTCGCGCGTGGCGCGTTCGCAGATCCACGCGCTGAATATTCTCAACACCGGCGAGGTGCGCGTGGTCGGGCCGCGCACGCTGATCCCGATGGATGTCGCGGATCTCGGCGTGCGGGTGTTCCACAACATCGAGGAAGGTATCCGCGACGTGGATGTGATCATGATGCTGCGCCTGCAACGCGAACGCATGCAGGGCGCGCTGCTGCCCAGCGAACACGAATACTTTCGCCTGTTCGGTCTGACGCAGAAGCGCTTGGCACTGGCCCAACCAGATGTCATCGTCATGCACCCCGGGCCAATCAACCGCGGCGTGGAAATGGATTCGCAGGTCGTCGACGGCCCGCATTCGGTGATTCTGGAACAGGTCACCCACGGCATCGCCGTGCGTATGGCGGTGATGTCCATGGTGATGAGCCAGAAGGCTCAGACCACCCAAGCAGCCCAACTAGATCAAACCCCGGGGGCCGACGCATGATCCCGTTGCGGAAACGTCTGTCCTTCGCCCTGCGCGGCGGCCGCGTCATCGATCCAGCCAACAACGTCGACACGATCACCGACGTGTTCGTGCAGCGCGGCAATATCGTCGGCATCGGCACGGCGCCCGAGAATTTCAGCGCCGATCACGATATCGATGCGCGCGGTCGCATCGTCTGTCCCGGTCTGGTCGATCTCAGCGCGCGTCTGCGCGAACCCGGTCTGGAACACAAGGCCACCATCGAATCCGAAACCCGTGCCGCGGCCGCCGCCGGCATCACCACCGTGTGCTGTCCGCCGGATACGTATCCAATCATCGACACGCCGGCGGTGGTGGAACTCATCCGTCACCGCACGGAAGAGGCCGGCTACGCGCGCGTGGTGACGCTCGGCGCACTGACACAGGGCTTGGCCGGCGAACGTCTCACCGAAGTCGCCGCGCTCAAGCAAGCCGGTTGCTGCGGATTGAGCAACGCGCTCTTGCCGCTCACCAACACGCTGGTGCAACGGCGCGCCTTCGAATACGCGGCCACCTTCGACATGCCGGTGTTTTTGCACCCCGAGGATTACTGGCTGGCCAACGGCGGCTGCGCGCACGAAGGCGCGGTGGCCACGCGCATGGGCTTGCCGGCGATTCCCGCCGCCGCCGAGACCGCAGCGGTGGCGCGCGATCTCGCGCTCATCGAACAGACCGGCGTGCGTGCGCACTTCTGCAGACTGACCACCGCGCGCGCGGTGCAGATGGTCGCGCGCG
>JACRMO010000273.1 GCA_016214925.1 Gammaproteobacteria bacterium | reverse complement strand
TGTCGCTCAACCCAGGCTACTCCCTGCGGTGTCTCCGAACGCTCGATGAACGCCCGGGGACAGATTTAAAATCTGTCCCCGTTTCCCAAAGCAATCCCTACTTCACTCGTGCGACTGCCCCAACAACAGGTGGTCGATCAAATCGCACAGGCAATGAATCACCAGGATATGCACTTCCTGGATACGCGCCGTCGATAGCGCGGGAACGCGTATCTCGACATCTTGATTGATGAGCATATCCGACATCACGCCGCCATCGCGCCCGGTCAGTGCGACCACGGCCATGTCCCGCTCGTGCGCCGCCTGCACGGCGCTGACGATGTTGGCTGAGTTGCCGCTGGTGGAAATCGCCAGCAGCACATCGCCGGGCTGACCCAGTGCGCGTATTTGTTTGGCGAAGATCTCCTCGAAGTGATAGTCGTTGGCGATCGACGTGAGTGTGGAACTGTCCGTGGTCAGGGCGATGGCGGGCAGGCCGGGCCGTTCCATCTCGAAGCGATTGAGCAATTCCGAAGAGAAGTGCTGGGCATCGGCCGCGGAGCCGCCGTTGCCGCACGCCAGGATCTTGCGGTCGTTCAACAGCGCGCGGGTGATTGCCTCGGCCGCATGCGCGATCCCCGGCGCGACGCTGTTGAGCGCCTGCTGCTTGGTCTGGATGCTGTCGTTGAAATGCTGTGTTATGCGTGCGAGCAGGTCCATGGCGGCTTCGTGTGTGAGTGAGTCAAAATGCGTCGAAGGCGTTGCGGATCCATTCGATCCGAGTGTTGCTCGACCCGCCGTCGGTGTCCGGCCCCAAGGCGACCACATCGAAGCGTGCCGCGTACCGCGCTGCCTGCGGATGGCAGTGCAGATAATGAGCGGCGCAGTGCACGATGCGACGTTGCTTGCGCTGCGTGACCGATTCCAGCCCCGAACCGTACCGGGATTGGCGTCGGTATCGTACCTCAACGAAGACCAGATTGTCCTGGTCTTGCATGATCAGATCGATCTCGCCCTGACGGCAGCGGTAATTGCGCGTGATCAGACGTAGCCCCTGGCGTTGCAGGAAACGACACGCCAGCGCTTCAGCGTGCGGCCCCTGGAGCTGACGAGGGAGAATTCTGGGTTGTGCTGGCAGGATACTCATCCGTGATGTCCTGTGGCGGTGATTGGGGCGTGGTGGATGGCGTGGCGGCGCCCGGTGCACTCTCGGGCAGCGCGCTGGGCTGGCCATTGATGAACTGCGCCCACTGGAGCTCGCGATGTATGCGGCGATCCTTGTCCAGATACAGATCGCCAGTGACACCGGGATGGCGCGAGAAGCTACCGTCCTGCAATCCGCGCAGATTCGGCAGCACCTGCAGTGCATCAATGCCCAAAGCATAGAGGCGGGTATAGCGTTGCGCGCGCGCGGGCCAGAGACGAGCGATTTCGCCACGCAAGGCGGTGCCGGGATGCGCGGTCGGCAGCATCCAGGGCATATCGCAAAAGCGCAGACCGTCGAGATCGCGGTTCTGTGTGGCCGTGCTCGTGCTGTCGTACACCTGCGAGGTCGAATAGACCGGCAACTGCGCGGCATGGTGGAAGCGCAATAACGGCAGCAGTGAGCGTGCCTGTTCCGGCGCTCCGGCCAGGAATACGAAATCCGCATCCTGGCGCACGCGCGGCACGAAGCCCGGCTTCTGTCCGAGCAGTCGTGTCAACGTCTGTTGGCGTTGCGTACTGGCATTGAGCTTGAGCAGATCGATCACACTGTCGGAATAGGTGTTCTGATCGCTGCCGTAGGGTTGCACGTCGAGCAGCGTACCGCCGAGTGCTTGCCAGTGTTGCGTAAAGGACTGGAGCACGCGCTGGCCCATCGTGTTCTCGGGAACCAGCACCAGGGCGCGCCGGTGTCCATCCTCCCAGGCGCGTGCCGCGACTTGTTCGGCCTCATCTTCGGGCGACAGGCTGAACTGATAGAGTTGTGCCGGGGCTGGCTTATTGTCCGGCAGATTGTTCAACGCCAGCACCGGGACGGTGAGTGTGCCGGCGCCGGCCAAGGTGGCGACGGCTTCCTTGCTGAGCGGGCCGACGACCTGCTGCGCGCCTTCGCTGACGGCGCGTTGATAGAGATTCCAAACGCGGTCGAGACCGGGGCCGGTATCATAGAAGCGCAACCGCTGCGGACTGGCATCCGGTGTCTGGAAATGCGCGGCGAGCATGCCGTCGCGCACCGCCTGACCGGCTTCGGCGAGCGCGCCGCTCAGCGGCAACAGCACGGCGATATGGGCTTCGGGCTGGAGGCTCTGGGTGATTTCCTGCGTCCGTCCCTGCAGCGCATCGATGAACGCGGGGATGGCCGGATGACCCGGATAGCGTTCGCGCCAGATAGCCAGGGCGATGTCCAGTTGCGGCGGCGAGTCGCGCAGCGCACGGGTGGTCTCGACCAGTTCCAGCCAACCGCTGAACACATCCGGTGGCGCCGCCGTGCGCATGTTCGCGAGCACGGCATCCGGCAGTTTGGACAGCGATTCCCAGATGGCCTGGTGATTGCCGGCTTGTGCGGAGGGTTCCAGCAGACCGTCCATCCACACCCGTTCGCGCGCGCTTTCCAAATGATTGCCGGCGGCCGTATAGGCATCCGCGCGGGTGCGGTTGAAGGCCAGCATCTGCTCCGGCGGCACGCTGTCACTGACGGCGGCGAGCCGTTGCAGCGCGGCCTGCGGCTGCTGGCGACCGATGAATACGCGCGCTTGCGCCAGGGCCAGGCGCGTCTGATAGGCGGCGCTGCCGGACGGCGGCAGTTTTTCCAGGATGCGCGCGGCGTCTTCCGTAAATCCGCCACGCAGTAAGGCCTCGGCCGCGCCGAGTTGCAGGTCTTCGCGCTGCGGTGGTTGTGCCTGGGCGGCCTGCTGCAACAGCAGTTGCGCCGCACCACGATAATCGCCCGCGGCCAGTTGGCGCGCGGCGATAACCTGTGGTGTCGCCGCAGCGGCAGCTTCTTCTTCGTGCTTGGGCGGGGTCGTGCAGGCAATCAGCAGCAGCAACGTCGCCAGCGCGAGGCCGAGGGGCAGTAAGCGGGCAGGGAACCGGATCGGGTTATGGGTCACGGGATTTGGACTGTGGAGAGTTGCCGGCTATTGTAACGCTTTCGCCGGCGAATCGAAGGGGCAGGGTGAACGTGGATAGAAAGGGCGTGTTATATGTGGTCGCGACCCCCATCGGCAATCGCGCGGATATCACCCAGCGCGCCTTGTCCGTGCTCGGTTCGGTCGACCGCGTGCTGGCCGAGGACACGCGTCACAGCGGCACTTTGTTGCGCAGCTTAGGCATCGGCACGCCGCTGCTGTCGCTGCATGAACATAACGAGCAGGTGCAGGTAGAGCCGCTGCTCGCGCGCCTGCGCGGCGGTGCCGATCTTGCGCTGATCAGCGATGCGGGCACGCCGTTGATCAGTGATCCTGGCTATAGAATCGTGCGCGCCGCGCGCCAAGCCGGCATCGAGGTCGTGCCGATCCCTGGTCCGAGTGCGCTGATCGCAGCCTTGTCGGTGGCCGGCTTGCCCACCGATCGTTTCGTATTCGAGGGTTTTCTGCCGGCCAAGGCCGTGGCGCGGCGCGCGCACTTGCAGGCGCTCGCGGGTGAAACGCGCACGCTGGTGTTCTACGAGGCGAGTCACCGCATCGAGGAGTGTCTGAGTGATCTGGCCGAGTGTTTTGGTGCCGAGCGCGCGGCCGTAGTCGCGCGCGAACTCACCAAGACCTTCGAGCAGGTGCAGGCGGGCAGTCTGGCGGAACTGAATAGTTGGCTCGCCGAAGATGCCAACCGGCAACGCGGCGAATTCGTGGTGCTGGTCGCGGGTGCGGAAGCCGCGGCGGATGCCGAACTCGACGCCGAGGCGCAGCGCGTGCTCAAACTGTTGCTGGCCGAACTGCCGGTCAAACGCGCCGCCGCATTGGCCGCGGAGATTACCGGTGCACGCAAGAACGCGTTGTATCAATATGCGCTTCAACACCCTTAACGATTGGCTGACCTGGCAGGAGACGCTGCACCCCAAGCCGATCGACTTGGGATTGGACCGTGTCCGCGATGTGGCTGCGCGCATGGGCCTGCTGGAACCCAAGCATACTGTCATCAGCGTGGCCGGAACCAACGGCAAGGGTTCCAGCGTGGCGATGTTGGAAGCGATTCTGGCGTGTGCCGGGCTGCGCGTGGGTGCGTACACCTCGCCACACCTATGGCGGTACAACGAACGCATTCGCATCGACGGGCAAGCCGTCGACGACGATGTGCTCATTGCGGCCTTCGCGCGCATCGATGCCGCGCGTGGCGAAATCTCTCTGTCGTATTTTGAATTCGGCACGCTCGCGGCACTCGATCTGGTGCAGCGCGCCGGCGTTGATGTCGCGGTGCTCGAGGTCGGTCTGGGCGGGCGGCTCGATGCGGTGAATGCATTCGATGCCGATTGCGCCGTCGTGACCAGCGTGGACCTCGACCACATGGACTACCTTGGCGACGACCGTGAATCCATCGGCTGGGAAAAGGCGGGTATTTTCAGGGCCGGCACGCCGGCTGTGTGCGC
>JACRMO010000272.1 GCA_016214925.1 Gammaproteobacteria bacterium | reverse complement strand
TGCCGACCACCGGCTGCCGCTTCGGCCATACCCTGTGCCGGGCCATCACTGCGCCGGCCGTGGCACCCCGACCGATCTCCCAGGCCATCGCCGCCAGACTGCGCAACTCGCGCGCCAGCATCGCGACCACCAGCGCCGGTTCGACGCCCTCGCCGCGCAGCCCGGACAACATGCGCACGCTGCGTTCGGGCTCGCCGGCCAGCGCGCTATCGACCAGGCCGAACACATCAAAGCGCGCCGAATCCGCCACCGCCGCCGTGACAGCCGCGACATCGACAGCGCCGTCGCCCACCAGCAATTTGAGTTTATCGATCTCCTGCGCGCAGGCGAGCAGATTGCCCTCCACGCGTTCGGCCAGCAGTTGCACCGCCTCGGGTGTGGGCTGCAAACCGCGACTCTGCATGCGACCCCGTATCCACTGCGGCAGATGCTGCGCATCCACCGGCCATATTTGGATGCCGACACCCGCGGCTTCGAGATCGGTCACCCATTTGGATTTGCGCTGCTGCGCATCGAGTTTGCCGCTGACAATCAGCAGCAGCGTATCCTCGACGGGTCGTTCGGCGTATTCGCGCAACGCCCGCCCGCCGGCATCGCCCGGTTTTCCCGTAGGCATGCGCACTTCAAGAATGCGCCGCTCGGCGAACAGGGAAAGATTGTTGGAACTCTCGGTGAGCTTATACCAGTCGAAATCCTTGTCGACATTGAACACCTCGCGTTCGCTGTAGTCCTGCGCGCGCGCCGCTGCACGGATCGCATCCGCCGCCTCCTGCACCAACAGCAGTTCGTCGCCGTAGATGAAATAGATCGGCGCGAGACCCTTCTTGAGATGCGCGGCGAGTTGTTCGGCTTTAAGTTGCATGGTAAGCGTGCTAACGCCCCAGCGCTTCCAGGCGCAGCATCACCAACCGCACCAGGTCGCGGCGCATGTCGCGGCGCAGCATCTCTTCCTCATTGCTCTTGGCCAACACGTCTTCCTTATCGAACAGATAAGCACGTGTCAGCTCCAGACGCTGCGGCGCCAGCAGTTCACGGCCCGCCGTGTCGCGCACTTTGAATTCCAGCGTCTGATACAACTCGTACTCGCGCACCTTGCCCGCAGAACTCACCGACAGCACCCGCCGACTGCCACTGTTCTTCAGAATATGCAGCACCGCCGTCGCGTCCTTGCTGTCTTCCACCACCGCAACACCGGTGGTCGTCAACGAGCGCGTCAATTCGCGCACCAGCGCATCGTAAGGATCCGCGCCCTCGATGTAGACCTTGCTCAATTGCGCATCCAACTTGACGTCGCCGCGCAGGTGAAAGCCGCAGGCGGTCAACAACAGCGCCGTCATTAGAAAGAAAACCGCATAGCCGCGCATTCGCATTGGCATTCGCCTCCGGTTGGATCACTCGGTAAATTACACACCGAAGCGCGCAAAGCACGCCAAGAATAATTATTGGCTTTGCGTTCTTTGCGCGCTTTGGTGTGGACGAAAATATTCAGACGACAATATTCACCAGTTTCTTCGGCACCACGATCAGCTTGCGGATCGGCTTACCTTCGATGTAACGCTGCACGTTTTCGTCCGCCTTGGCCAAGGCTTCAACCGTGGCGTTGTCGGCCTCGACAGGAACCGTGATCCGCCCGCGCAATTTTCCGTTGACCTGCACCACCAACTCGATTTCGGATTGCACCAACGCATCGGCATCGAGTTGCGGCCAACTGGCCTCGACCACAGTACCGCTATGGCCGAGCTGTTGCCAGAGCGTGTGGCAGATGTGCGGCACGATCGGCGCCAGCAGTAGCGTCACGACTTCGAGCGCATCCTGCACGACGGCACGGCCTTGTGCGCTGTTGTCCTCGAATTTGGAGACCGCATTGATCAATTCCATAACGGCGGCAATCGCCGTGTTGAAGGTGTTACGCCGCCCCATATCGTCGCTGACTTTGGCGATAGTCTCGTGCACACGACGGCGCAGCTCGCGTTGCGCATCGTTGAGCGCATTGATGTCGAGTTCGACCGGCTTACCGACATCGACATGTGCCGCGACCAGCTTCCACAGACGCTTGAGGAAACGGAACGCGCCTTCCACACCGGTATCCGACCATTCCAGCGACATCTCCGGCGGCGCGGCGAACATGGTGAACAGGCGCACGGTGTCGGCGCCGTAGAGATCGATCAACGTCTGCGGATCGACGCCGTTGTTCTTGGACTTGGACATCTTCTCGATGCCACCGACGCTCACGGCGCTGCCGTCGGTCTTCAACTTCGCGATTAGCACCTTGCCCTTGCTGTCGCGCTCGACATCGACGTCGGTCGGCCCGAAGTAGTGCTTCTTGCCCTCGGCGTCAAAGGCGAAATAGGTCTCGGCCACCACCATGCCCTGGGTGAGCAGCTTGGTGAACGGTTCATCGGATTTCACCAGACCGGCGTCGCGCATCAGCTTATGGAAGAAGCGCGCATACAGCAGATGCAGGATGGCGTGTTCGATGCCACCGATGTACTGGTCGACCGGCAGCCAGTAGTCGGCGCGCTCGTCGAGCATCGCTGTACCGTTGTCGCGGCTGGCATAACGTGCGTAATACCAGCTCGATTCCATGAAGGTGTCGAAGGTATCGGTCTCACGTTCGGCGGGACCACCACACTTCGGACATTGCGTTTGATACCACGCCGGCATTTTCTTGATCGGCGAGCCGATACCGTCGAAGGCGATGTCTTCGGGCAACACCACCGGCAGGCGATCCTCGGGCACCGGCACCGCGCCGCAACTCGGACAGTTGATGACCGGAATCGGCGCGCCCCAATAGCGCTGGCGCGACACACCCCAGTCGCGCAGGCGGAAATTCACGCGGCGGCGGCCGCGGCCTTGCTGCTCGACATGTTTCGCAATTGCATCGAACGCATCATCAAAGAATAGATCGTCAAACTCACCCGAATTTACCAGCATTCCCGCCTGCTTATCTGAATACCAATCTTTCCACTTCTCGGGATTGAATTCGTAGTAATGGTGATGTTCTTCAATCGTTCCCCAGTCAGCGCGAGATATTGTCCGCCAAGTGCGATGTTCAATAACCTGTTTGACTGGCAGTTTATACTTGTCTGCGAATTCGAAATCGCGCTGATCGTGCGCGGGCACGGACATCACCGCACCGGTGCCGTAACTCATCAGCACAAAATTCGCGACCCAGATCGGTACCGGTTGGCCGGTGATGGGATGCAGCGCGTTGATACCGGTCGCCATGCCGCGCTTTTCCATGGTCTCCATGGCGGCTTCGTTCACGGCGGCGTGACGGCATTCGTCGAGGAACGTGGCGAGTGCGGGATTCTTCGCCGCGGCTTCAATGGCCAACGGATGTTCGGCGGCCACGGCCACATAGGTCACGCCCATCAGCGTGTCCGGGCGCGTCGTGTACACGGTCAGACGGTCTTCACAACCGTCGATACCGAATTCCAGTTCCAGGCCTTCGGATCGGCCGATCCAGTTGCGCTGCATGGTGCGCACCGCGTCCGGCCAACCGTCGAGCGCATCGATCTCAGCGAGCAGTTCGTCGGCGTATTGGGTGATCTTCATGAACCATTGCGGGATCTCCTTGCGCTCGACCGGCGTGTCGCAGCGCCAGCAGCAGCCGTCGATCACCTGTTCGTTGGCGAGCACGGTGAGATCGTGCGGACACCAGTTCACCGCGGCGGTCTTTTTGTAGACCAGGCCTTTTTCCATGAGCTTGGTGAACAGCCATTGTTCCCAGCGGTAATACTCGGGGCGGCAGGTCGCCAGCTCGCGTTGCCAGTCGTAGCCGAAGCCCAGGCGCTTCAACTGGTCGCGCATGTAGCGGATGTTTTCGTAGGTCCACTTGGCCGGCGGGACCTTGTGCTTGATGGCCGCGTTCTCGGCCGGCAGGCCGAAGGCGTCCCAACCCATCGGCTGCAACACATTCTTGCCCTGCATGCGCTGGTAGCGCGCGATCACATCGCCGATGGTGTAGTTGCGCACATGGCCCATGTGCAGCCGTCCGCTCGGGTAGGGGAACATGGCCAGGCAGTAGAACTTCTCGCGACTCGCATCCTCGACGGCGCGGAACGTTTGGTGGATTTCCCAATACTGCTGAGCCTCGCGCTCGGTGGCGTCGGGCTGATAGAACTCTTCCATCCGGATCACTTCAAGTGGCTGAATCAAAGCGCGAAGGATACCGTAGCGGGTGAGCGCGCCACAATCGCCGTGAGTGCTTTCGTGGCTTCCCCTCATCGCTTGGATGGACCACACTATGGAATATCTGCCTCTGACGTCATCCCGGCGCATGCCGGGATCCAGCCACCACCTGAACAGGAACCACTGGATTCCGGATCTCCGCTTCGCTACGTCCGGAATGACGGATTACTTAAGATATCCCCCGTGAATAACAGGATAAGCCCATGACCGAGCAGCACCCCAGCCCCGCCGAACGTTTGGCCGCCGCCTACAACCGGATGATGGAACGCCTCCAGGAACTCATGGAGGACGCCGAGGACAAGGGCATTCCCACCCTCGAAGAGGGCATCAAGCAGGCCGGCAACAAGGCCGTCGAACTCGGCGAGCTCACCCGCGACGAGGCCGAGAAGATCGGCGGTTGGATCAAGCGCGACATGGAAGAGGCCAGCCTGTACATGGCCAGCGGTGGCCGCGAATTCGCCGCCTGGCTGAAGTTCGACATCGAACAAGTGGAAAAGCGCGTACTCGACGTGCTGCTTAGCGTCGCCGACCGGACCAAGTTGGAACTGGAAGCCTTCGAACGTTCCATGGCGGCGCACAACACCTACAAGAGCGGCGAGATCACCGGCGCCGGCGTGCTGGAATGCATGACCTGCGGCGAAGCGATGCACTTCTATGCCACGGCGACGATCCCGGCGTGCGCGAAATGTCAGGGGACGAAATTCAAACGGCCGCGACAGTGATGTACGCAACAACGCGCACTTTGCTTCAAGTAGGCACTTTAATTCAGCAGAAGATACGTGGCCGGAATAACAACCGAGGCAGTAACTTGGGCCGCGGTCGAACCGCCAGAGCCACCACTCCCACCACCACTGCCCGCAGTCATTAACGCCTGGATTGCCTTGTCTATCTTAATCATCGGTTTAGTAATACTAGTACCATCACGACCCAAAAGTACCCCTGTCGATTTAAGTACTGATAAAACTTCAGATACAGTAGCGCTAGGCTTGGCAGATCGGAGTACCGCCCATGCCCCTGCAACATGAGGCGCCGCAAAAGATGTACCGCTAGCTTCAGCGTACCCTTGACCAAACCACGCGGAATCAGGGTCGAACCACCAATCCATTGATGACCGTATTAAAACACCGGGCGCAACCAAATCAGTGCCACCGTTCAAATTACTTAACGAAGCAAGCTCGCTGTAGATACCTGCGTAACTATCCGCTGCAGCAACGCTTATCACGTTTGAAAGGCACGCGGGGTACGACATAGAGTTGCTGGAACCCTCATTGCCTGTGGAGGCTATAGTCGCCACCCCCTTTTTCCTTAAGCTTGCAATTAAATCGTATATTGCCGTGTAGCCACTATCGCAATTCCCCGTATACAACTCATCACTGCCAAGACTCATGTTAATAGCAGCGACATGGCCCCAAATGCCATTTCCCGCACTGCTTGATATTTTGCCCAGAATATAATTCAAGGCATCCAGTTGGTCGCCGACAAACGATTGAAGGCAATCATGAGGCGCACCATATACTGGATTCACTATGCCGCACGCAACGTGATCCGTTTGCACATGAGATACGTTTATATGAACGAGTGCCGCATTAGCCGCAACTCCAGTGCGCGGTTCACCAACATCAATGTCGTCACTCTTCCCGGCCGCAATCCCGCTCACGAGAGAACCATGGCCACAGGCATAAGTCTCAAGGGCAAACGACTCACACCTTACAATTTCCGAGGCGGCACCCGGCCCCAATGCAGAAAGCGCCCCACCAGGACAGAGACTCTCCCGAGAACCATCATTCGAAGAAAAACAGGCCTCACTTGATAATTTTCCCCGCAAAAACTCATGGTAGGATTGAATTGGAGTGTCTAAAACGACGACGGTCTGCCCATTTCCAGTATATGAATTATTCTGATAAATAAAATCGCCACTTATTGAACCTCCGATACCTGGAAGGCTCTCTAGCAGCATCGGGGTTGTTACGGTATCTTCTTCCACAGAAATAGCGCCGGGCACCGACTTGAGCGCTTCCAACTCGGATGCTGTCACTGTCATAATAATATAAGGAGATATACTCATTAATCTAACATTCCTTACATTGACCAGTGAATGCTCATTCAATAGCTGCCGCTGCTTATAGGCAATATGGGCGCGATATTCTTCCAGTTGATCCTCCGAAAACTCTCCGTCTTTAAAATAATCCAGATCAACTTTAACAATTACCCGTATACCACCCTTCTCTCGCGCCTTGCCCAGCATCTTGGCATAACCTTGAGAAAACTTCCTTTCGGCTACATCGTCCTTGAGGTCCGCGCCATGCGCAACAGACAGAGAGATATTACAAATGCAAATTATGGCCAAGAAAAACCACCAAGCCTTTCCATGCTGTAGCTTCATGAGCGCACCTCTCGAATTCAAACTTCCCGATATCGAAATTAACAACAGGTCCGCCCATGCACCCCGTCATTCTTGCGCCGTACCGGACCGAACCAAACACCGTCACTCTCATAAATTCGCTCAAGCCCGATATCACACCAACCTAGCATGAAGAATTTTCGGGTAATTCAACGAGCAAGCCACATCATCGATATACAGCCTAACATTACCCGATGACGCCTTTGCCGCAAGCAGCAAAGCGGTAATTTCCTTAAAGGCGGGATTTGCACTTTCCAATCTGTAATAGCTCACACTGGAGCAACCCAAAGGATTAGCAAGCGGGGATGAAACACTTATATATAACGCCACACCGCCATTACCATTAGCGTAATATTCAACCACCTTACCGGCATCGGTCCACACACCCGCAAATGAGCCGCTGGAAAACATGAGCAATGCGCATGCAACGGTAAACTTATTCATAATAAAGCTCCTTAGCCTTCGTTTCGGAAATACGATTATTTTCAACAACACATTAGCCAGATATCACCCGCAGATTATTTCAAAATACTCGCCAATTAAATTGGGATATCGCATGTGTTTAGGCTCCCGAAGGTCCCGCCCCGCCCCTGGCACACACATCTCCGGCAGTGTCTGCGCCTGTGCATGAGCGAGATAGTGGTATCGAACACCCGGTAGAACAGGTTATGCCTGAGATCGATGTCATTGAGCGCGCCCGTCGCGCCATCGGGACGATGGGGACGAGGGAAAGGGATTTGTTGTTGCATCCTGCTTCCCTGCCTTGTTCTTATTCCTGGCGTTTATCATTTCTCTGCGACGGGATCGCTGTCAAGCGGTACCTATATGGAGTGTACATGCCGCGGCAACTGATTGTCACTTATAGGGCGTGGCCTGATCAAGCACATATTTCTAGCATCGGGATGTGCATGACGATCCCAGACTTTTCTTCGGCTTACGCTTGGCGCAGTTGCGCAAGAGGCGCGGCTGGTCACAGGAACGGTTGGCGCTCGAATCAGGGCTTGCTCGCAGTTATTTGGGCGGCGTCGAGCGAGGCCAGCGCAATCTTTCCCTGGTAAACATTTGCCGGCTGGCAGATACGTTGGAACTTCCTCCTTCCGTTCTACTTGAATTCGACTCCGTACGCCGACCTTCGAAAAGACGCCGGTAAATTCCGAACCGATGCCGAACAGGTACACTGATCCTGCCCTACTTCCCCGGCCTGAGACCCGGCGACCGTTGGTGTTTGTGCGCGGCGCGCTGGCTGGAGGCGCATGCACACGGTCGGGCGCCCAAGGTGTTGCTGAGCCGCACCCACCAGCGGGCATTGGAAGTCGTCCCCTTCGAACTGTTGCGTAGTTACGCGCTGGATATGAACTAGCAGCGCGGCTATCGATCGGCAGACAGTGTTCCCGGCCCACCCCTGTCAAGATCGTCTAAACTTCTCCCGTGACATGGATCAAACACACCCCGAACTCCCGCGACGGGGCACCACCGAGTGATGCCCTCGGCATACAATGGAATCGAGGGCGCGTTAAACATACTCGCAACGCCTTCCCCGAATAGTCGGACATCAGGAGGACATTATGCATTTGCCACTGCAAATCACTTTCCGCCATATGGACCCCTCCCCAGCCCTGGAAGAGCGCATTCACCAGCTCGCCGAACGGCTCGATCACTACGCCCAGGAAATCATGAGCTGCCGCGTC
>JACRMO010000303.1 GCA_016214925.1 Gammaproteobacteria bacterium | reverse complement strand
TGATCGAGTTTGGCGACACCAACACCATCTTCACCAATCCCGCGGAGAAGATGACCGAAGATTACATTACAGGACGTTATGGCTGAGGCCATCGCCGAGGGGGATTAGCAACATGGAAAAGATGGGCATCGGACAACACATCTCGCAGCAATTCAACGCCGAGCTGGAGGACATCCGCAACCGCGTGCTGACCATGGGCGGCTTGGTCGAGCAGCAACTCGCCGACGCCATGCTGTCGCTCGTCGACGGCGACGAACGCACGGCCGAGATCGTCATTAAAAACGACTACAAGGTCAACGCCATGGAAGTCGCGTTGGACGAAGAATGCAACCGCGTCCTGGCGCGGCGCCAGCCGGCGGCCGGCGATCTGCGACTGGTGATGGCAGTGATCAAGACCATCACCGATCTGGAACGCATCGGCGACGAGGCCGAGCGTATCGCGCGCATGGCCCGGCAGGTAGTCGATGGCGAAGAGGTGCGCGTGCATCCGGGACAGATCCAGCACCTCGGCGATCAGGTCAGGCAGATGATGCACAATGCATTGGACGCCTTCGCGCGCATGGATCCGGAACTCGCCGTGCAGGTGTGGCGCGAGGATCTAACGGTCGACAAGGAATACGAGGCGATCATGCGCCAGCTGATCACCTTCATGATGGAAGACCCGCGCTCCATTCCCCGCGTGTTGGAGATCATGTGGTCGGCGCGTTCACTGGAACGCATCGGCGACCGCGCGCGCAATATCTGCGAATACGTGATCTATCTGGTCAAGGGCAAGGACGTACGCCACACCAGCCTGGAGCACATGGAAGCGCAGGCGCGCGCCGAACATCCGAAGGGCTGAGTTCTTCAGCAGAATCCATTTAACGACAGTATCCGCAACATCGGTGTGGTGGGTACACCACACCGACCAGTCAGATTTTCGGCGCATCCAGCCCGATTTCATGCGGCGCTTGGCGCCCCGATATGAAACTTTCATGACACGCTTTCCGCGCATGATGCACATCATGTACCCTTGCTACCGGCGTTCTCATAGCGGTACCTGGTGTATTACGCTACACGCCAATTCCCCACATCCAATATATGCAGTACCCGTACCCCGTACGGGCCCGTGTTGGCCCATGGGGTGATCAGAAGGTTTCTGTGTTTGGTCGAGGAGGTTATATGCAACTCGAGGAAGGCCAGGTTTACGAGGGTGGTATCTCACTGTCCGGCGGTGACGGTCCGTTCCGTCGCTGGTTGGTGGTATCGCCTTTCGGCAAAACCCATATTCACTGTGTCGACGATCCGTTGGCTTTACATTGCTGGCCGGCGACATTGGTACAGTCGGGCATAGAAAGCGGCCGGCTGCGGTATGTCGACAAGCGGCCGGATCATCCGGCGATACAGGTGCAGCGGCTCAAGGAAAAACTGGGGGTGCACGACGCCCATCTCAGTATTTCCGAACAAACGCTGGAGCGACTGCTCGATGCCCTGCGCACGGCAGTCAATGCCGGTGAGGCGTATGCTTCTTATCTTGCCGGCGAGATCCTCTCGGCGGTCTCTCACAGTGCCCTCTTGATAAACCGGTGCGAGCAGATAACCGCTACTGTGCATGCAGTGCTCGGTGACGGTGGATTCGCAGTGCCGCGGGTTGTTCCCGTCGGTGTTGGCGCCACCGAAACCGGTTCTATGTTGAGCTGATAGGACAACGACGTATAGCCGGTGGTGGCTTGAGGGCGCGCTTTACCCGCCCTGGTTGCCTGCGTAAACTGCGCGGGCTTCCGCAACGATCTGGTCATTTCCATGTCATCCCGTGTTTACACTGCCAGCGTGCTGGCGGTTTCAGGCTGAGCGCGCCATGCCCCGCATCCGAAAAACCGGTTGGCGCAGTTGGCTGTGGCGCGTGCCCGCCGTCCTGTTCGGCGGTCCGCTGCTGCTGATCCTCGTCATGCGCTGGATCGACCCTGTCGCCAGCGCCTTCATGCTGCAACGCCAGGTGGCGATATGGAGCGAAGGCTCCCGGCAGTGGGTGAAGTATGAATGGGTGGATTGGGAATACATCGCGCCGGCGTTACCGCTGGCGGTGGTGGCCGCCGAGGATCAACGCTTTCCGCAGCATTGGGGATTCGATCTGGAGGCCATCGCCAAGGCCTGGGAACGGCAATCCACGGGTGGCCGGGTGCGCGGTGCCAGCACCATCAGCCAGCAGGTGGCGAAGAATCTGTTTCTCTGGTCCGGGCGCAGTTGGCTGCGCAAGGGCCTGGAGGCTTATCTCACGCTGGCGATCGAGGCCTTATGGCCGAAGCGCCGCATCCTCGAGGTGTATCTGAACATCGCCCAGTTCGGCGGCGATGTGTTCGGCGTGAGCGCCGCGAGCGAACGCTTCTTCGGCAAGGCGCCGGTGCAGATTACGGCTCACGAGGCTGCATTACTGGCGGCTGTGTTGCCCAATCCAGTCCGGTACCGGGCTGATCGTCCGTCGGGCTATGTCAATCAGCGCGCCGCGCGGATCCGGCAATTCATGCGCCAACTGGGCAGCGATTATTTGCGCTTGCTATAGGCGTTGGGGGCCGCCGGCTGTGTTCACGCCACGACGGGAGGTGCGTCTCCAGACCGCGCCGCCGACGGCAATACGGGGCAGGGCCGCGGCTGTTTCGGAGCATATCGACGCCATGGGCAAGGCGCCCTGAAAACAGGAATTTGGCGCGATTGTGGCCAGACTGTGTCGCAGGCGGGGCGGGTCTAAATTTCCACACTGGGAGGTCGCTAACCTGGGCAGCCCGGGGTGTTGGGAACCGGGGCCTGCTGGTGAACCGCCACAGGATGTGCACATGCCACTCCCGGGCATGCTGGACGACGGAGTAGTTATGTTCATCATCATCGGAGCGATTATCGTTCTGGCCGCCGTGATCGGCGGTTTCGTATTGTCCAAGGGCCATCTGGCCGCACTCTGGCAGCCCAACGAGCTCATTGTGATCGGCGGCGCTGCACTCGGCGCCTTCCTGACCTCCAATCCGGCCAAGCTCATCAAATCGGTGTTTGCCTGTGTTCCCTCCGTGCTCAAGGGTTCACCGTACGACAAGGCCATGTACATGGATCTGTTGTCGCTGCTCTATCAGCTGTTCAACAAGGCGCGCAAAGACGGTTTGATGTCGCTCGAGTCGCACATCGACGAACCAGAGGCCAGCGAGATTTTCAGTGGTTATCCGAAGATTCTCGCCAACCATCATGCCATCGATTTTATGACCGACTACGTGCGGTTGATGGTGAGCGGCAATCTCGACATCCACCAGGTCGAGAACCTGATGGATGTCGAATTGGAGACCCACCACAGCGAATCCGGTCTCGCCGCTGGCGCCTTGACCAAGGTCTCGGATGGCTTGCCCGGATTCGGCATCGTGGCCGCGGTGCTGGGCGTGGTGATCACCATGGGACACATCGGCGGTCCGCCGGCCGAATTGGGTCACCATGTGGGTGCCGCGCTGGTCGGTACGTTCCTCGGCATTCTCATGGCCTACGGCTTCGTCGGGCCGTTCGCCTCGGCCATGGAACATCTGGCGCGCGAAGAGACCAAATTTCTCGAATGCATCAAGATCTGTCTGCTGGCCTCGATGAACGGCTACAGTCCGGCGCTGGTGGTGGAGTTCGGCCGCAAGGTGTTGTTCTCCACCGAGCGGCCCTCGTTCCGCGAATTGGAAGATCGCGTCAAGGAAAAGAAATAGGCAAGTGCCATGAGCGGCGACGCGCAACCGATCATCATTAAACGCATCAAGAAGCACGGTCACGGTGGCCATCATGGCGGCGCGTGGAAAGTGGCCTACGCCGACTTCGTGACCGCGATGATGGCGTTCTTTTTGATGATGTGGCTGGTCGGTTCGACCACCAAGGAACAGAAGGCGGCGCTGTCCGAATATTTCACGGCGCCCAGCGAGGTGCAGGGCAGCAGCCCGCAGCCGACCAGCCACCCGACGCCGGTGCAGGGGCCGGGCGGCGCCAGCACCAGCATGATTCAGTTCGGCGGTTCGTTGAATCTGGAAACCGAGCGCGCCAAGAAGCTCAAGGTCGAGCCGGGCGAGGCCAAGGCCGGCAAGGAGAAGGACGACAAAGCGAAGGACGGCAAGACCGCATCCGTCGATGCCAAGAGCGCCGAACAGATCGCGCGCGAATTGGAACAGCAACGTCTGGAACAGCTCAAGGCGGAGCTGAATGCGGCCATCCATGCCAGTCAAGCCATGGCGCCGTTCAAGGATCAGTTGTTGATCGACATCACCCCCGAGGGTTTGCGCATCCAGATCATCGACGAGGAAAACCGGCCGATGTTCGATCGCGGCAGCATGCACCTGCAAAGCTACAGCACCGACATCCTCGGCGAGATCGGCAAGATCATCAACGGTGTGCCGAACAAGATCAGCATCTCCGGGCACACCGATGCCACGCCCTATGCGGGCACGCCCGATTACACCAACTGGGAACTGTCGTCGGATCGTGCCAATGCCGCGCGCCGTGCCTTGATCTCCGGCGGCATGAGCGAGGACAAGATCGCGCGCGTTGTCGGTTTGTCGTCCGCGGTGCCGTTCTATAAACAGGATCCTTACGCGCCGAGCAATCGCCGCATCAGCATCATTGTGATGAACCGCGATTTGGAGGCATCGATCAGTGGTGAGGATGCGCCAGTACCGGCAGCGCCGCCGCAAGAGGGCGCCGATGCTGCGCCGGCCGATGCGTTCACTAACGGCGATGCCGCACCGGTAGCTCCCGTGCCAGCCGCACCTACGCCTGCCGGCGGGGCCGCCGATCCCTTCGTGCGCTGAGGCGTGGCAGGTTTCTCCCTGTAGGAGCGGGCTCTGCCCGCGAAC
>JACRMO010000302.1 GCA_016214925.1 Gammaproteobacteria bacterium | reverse complement strand
GTGAGCTATGGCAATGTACGCCTGATCGATCTATACGTCCCCAACGGCGAGTCGGTGGAGTCGGATAAATATCAGTACAAGCTCAACTGGCTGGACAAACTCAACGCTTGGTTGAAGGCAGAACTCCAACAACATGCCAAACTGGTGGTGGTCGGCGATTTCAACATCGCGCCCGCGGATGCCGACGTGCATGATCCTGTGGCCTGGAAGGGCAGTGTGCTGTGCTCCGAGCCCGAGCGCGCCGCCTTCCAGCGCCTGCTCGATCTCGGTCTGTGCGACAGCTTCCGCCGTTTCGAACAACCGGAAAAAAGTTTCTCTTGGTGGGATTACCGCATGAACGCCTTCCGTCGCAATCTCGGCCTGCGCATCGATCACATCCTGGCGAGCAAGGCACTGTGTGAAGCCTGCACCGCCTGCACGATCGACAAAGAACCGCGCAAGTGGGAGCGCCCTTCGGATCACACGCCGGTGATCGCGGAGTTCAAGGTATGAATTACCGCGACCTGCGCGACTTCATCGCACAACTCGAACAACAGGGCGAGTTGAAACGCATCACGCACGAAGTCGACCCATATCTGGAAATGACCGAGATCTGCGACCGTACGTTGCGTGCAGGTGGCCCGGCATTGTTGTTTGAAAATCCCAAAGGCCATTCGATCCCCGTGCTCGGCAATCTGTTCGGCACGCCGAAGCGTGTGGCGATGGGCATGGGCGAGGATTCCGTTGATGCCTTGCGCGAAGTCGGCAAGCTGCTCGCGTTTTTGAAGGAACCCGATCCGCCCAAGGGCATGAAGGATGCGTGGGAGAAACACCCCGTGTTCACGAAGGTGCTGGACATGGCGCCGAAACTCATCAAGGGCGCGCCCTGCCAGGACTTCATTCTCGAAGGCGACAATGTCGATCTCGGCCGCTTTCCAATACAAACTTGCTGGCCCGAAGACGCCGGTCCGCTCATCACCTGGGCATTGGTGTGCACGCGCGGGCCGCACAAGGAACGGCAGAATCTCGGGATCTATCGGCAGCAGGTGATCGGCCGCAACAAAGTCATCATGCGCTGGCTTAGCACTCGGGGTGGCGCATTGGATTATCGTGATTGGCAACAGGCGCATCCCGGTGAACCGTTCCCCGTCGCCGTCGCGCTCGGCGCCGATCCGGCAACGATACTCGGTGCGGTCACGCCGGTGCCGGACACGCTCTCCGAATACGCCTTCGCCGGCTTGCTGCGCGGCTCGAAGACAGAACTGACCAAGTGCATCACGCACGATCTGCAGGTCCCGGCCAGCGCCGAGATCGTACTCGAAGGGTTTATCTATCCGGGCGAGGAGGCCGACGAAGGCCCGTTCGGCGATCACACCGGCTACTACAACGAAGTCAACCGCTTTCCGGTGTTCACCATCGAGCGCATCACGCATCGGCGCGATCCGATTTATCACAGCACCTACACCGGCCGCCCGCCGGACGAACCCGCCATTCTCGGCGTTGCGCTCAATGAAGTATTCGTGCCGATCCTGCAAAAACAGTTTCCGGAAATCACCGATTTCTATCTGCCACCCGAAGGCTGCTCCTACCGCGTCGCCTGCGTGAGCATGAAGAAACAGTACCCGGGCCACGCCAAGCGCGTGATGTTCGGCGTGTGGAGCTTTCTACGCCAGTTCATGTACACCAAGTTCGTGATCGTCACCGACGACGATGTGAACGTGCGCGACTGGCAGGACGTGATCTGGGCCATGACCACGCGCATGGACCCGGCGCGCGATACAACCATCGTCGAGAATACGCCGATCGATTATTTGGACTTCGCCTCGCCCGTGTCGGGACTCGGCGGCAAGATCGGTTTCGACGCGACGAATAAGTGGAAAGGCGAGACGACACGCGAATGGGGCAGACCGATCCGCATGAGCGACGACGTCAAGCAACGCATCGATACGATTTGGAAGGATTTAGGAATCGATCAGGCCGACCCTAGCTGTCGGCCTGAGGTGTAAACTTCAGGCAGCCTGCAAGACATTCTCGGGTAGAGAGACAAGCTGGTCTGTAGCAGCAGTAGAGGTATCACTGCTCGGCGGTTGGGTGCTGGGGACTGCGTCAGTGGCAGGCTCCACCGCAGGTGTGGACTCGGCATCCGTAGCCTGCGGGCCATTGGTCAGATAGGCCAACAGATCACGCAGTAAACTCAATGCGCCCTGGTTGAGGGTGTTGCCGAACTCGTCGAGCGCACGCAAGGTGACGTTGCTGTCCAGCAATTGCCCGGCTGTGGCGGCTGGATCGGCCACGTTATCCACGCCCGGATTGTCGATCAGATCGCGCACTTGATTGGCGTAGTCGGCCAGCGCCTGCGTGCCTGTCGGCACCGAGGTGGTCGATTGTGTGGATTGATATTGGCTCACCGCCTGCCGCACGCTGCGTTGTTCGAGCGTGAAGGCAACACCGGCTATCTGTTCGCCGCGCACATTCAGATGGCTGGCCTGCTGAAAGGCTGCCTGCACATTGCCGGCGAAAAATCGGTCGGCGATCTTGTCGACGCGGCGCAGCAGATGCTCGATGGCGGCTTGCTCCTTCTTGTCCAGTTCGCCTTCGACGCTGTAACTGATCTGTGCCGACTGATACGACGCACGCGCCATGCCAGACACGCTGCCGTTTTCACTCTGGCACGCTGCACCTCAGTGCCCGCGGCCGGTGCATTACCCGCCAGCTCATCCAAGCCCTGCATCACCCGGTCATAGGTCGCATCGACATTCGCGGCTATATCACCTTTCAATACATCCAGTGACTGGAGAATATCGCGCGCTTCGCGAAAACCCTGTTCGACGCCTTTGCGCGCCTCGGCGAGGACGTGTTCCTGTTCGCCGGGCGCGGCGCGCTCCACGGCCAGGCCGACGAAATCGAGAATACGACCGGCGACGCGTTCGGGTGAAAATTCGTTTGGATCGGCCGCCTCGGGCAGCGTGACGCCGGATTCGGCCAGACGCGCACGCAGAATATCCAAGGCGGTACGCTGGGTGGCGTTGATATTAGTCGTGTCAGCGGATGCGACCGGCGCGGCGGCATGATGGCTGCGGCTCAGCGTGGGATAGAGCAGTGTGCGGCCGCCCAGGTGAGTGCTGGGATGAGTGCTCGATTGAATGTCCATTAGGCCATCTCCTGGCGCAGCGCGCGTCCGTTTCGTCCAGGCAAAACCTGGGGTCCTGGCCGGCTAGCGGCGGGGTGGCGGGAAGCTTTAGACGGTGTTGGCGGCCGCTATCTAATCGGCATGGCACAACAGTCGATGATCGCCCTCGCCGGCCGCTGCCATGCGTTCCAAGGATGCCAGCACCTCCATGCTCGCCTGCTCCATCTCCTTCAATTCATGCAGAGCGCCGCGGATATCGCCGTTATGATAACGATGCAACGCCTGCACGCCATGCTCATGCACGGCGACATGCGGCTTTTCGATCTCGCGGTAACCAGACAGGCGCGAGAAACAGCTATGCCCCTCACCGTGGTAATACCATTTGCCGAGCCGGCAGGTGGTATGTGAGGCGAATTCCTCCGGTGACTTGGACAGGATGCCCATCAAGACTTGGTAGATATCGAACTTGAAACGCAGATGGTCGGTCTTGGCCAGTTCGACAAAGCTGCGCAGTGCGCCGGCGGAAATCGCACCCTCCATCTTCTTGGACAAACCCAATACGCCATTCATGGCATCGCTGGAATGGCTGCCCATCTCCCTGAGCGCCTCGCTCTCCTGTGCCATCTGGGTCATTTGGTTCCGCGCGTCCCCGGTCTCTTCCTGGATGCGCGAGATCTCGGCGGCAATCTCCTTGGTGGCGCTGCCGGTACGCCGCGACAGGTTGCGTACCTCGTCGGCGACCACGGCGAAACCACGGCCATGTTCGCCGGCACGCGCCGCCTCGATGGCCGCGTTCAATGCCAACAGATTGGTCTGATCCGAAATTTCGTTGATGAGATTGACGATGTTGCCGATCGCCGCAGTGCGCGAATTGAGGCTCTCCACATGACTGGCGGCGGCACGCGCGGTCTCCATCACTTGGCGCAGATCACCGACCATGCGGCTGGTGCCCTCACGCGCCCCCACTGAAGCCTCCGCGGCTTCGATGGCGGTGCGCTTTTCATGTTGCAGGGCCTCAGCCATATGCGCGAGCGTGTGTTGTAAATTCTCCAGCGACTCACCGAAATAGCGGAAGTTGCGGAACAGGCCATCGGACAATTCCAGGCGTCCGCTCATGCGCGTCAGCTCGCCTTGCAGATCGTCGCGTTCCAGCGTCAGTGCATCAGTCGTCTGCTCGGCCTGTGCCAGCCGGGCGTCGAGTTCGCGTGCGCGGATCTGCGCCACTTCAAGGTCGGAATGTCCATTTGAAAACAGCTTGAGTCCAAACATGGCGATCTGTCACCGTCCGTTGTTATGTACGTGCCCTCGCACTACCGGAGGACCGCAGAGAGATTTACGTGCTAGCCCTTCACCGCCATGAGGCG
>JACRMO010000301.1 GCA_016214925.1 Gammaproteobacteria bacterium | reverse complement strand
ATCGTTGAATTTCTCGCCGAGCTTGAACGCCACCGTCGGCGAGGTCGGACCGAGGATCACATCGACCTTCTGGAACGCCTGTTTGAAATCATCGCCGATCAGATGGCGCACCTGCTGCGCCTTCAAGTAATAAGCATCGTAGTAACCGGCCGACAGCGCATAGGTGCCGATCATGATGCGGCGCTTCACCTCGGGACCGAAGCCTTCGCCGCGCGAACGCTTGTAGAGGTCTTCGAGGTCTTTGGGGTTCTCACAGCGATAACCGAAACGCACGCCGTCGAAGCGCGACAGGTTCGACGAGCACTCGGCCGGTGCGACGACGTAATAGGTCGGCACGGCGAGCGCAGTGTTCGGCAGGGTGATCTCCACCGGGTCGGCGCCGAGTTTCTTCAACTCGTCGATGGCGGTTTGAATCACCGCGCCGACGGCTGGATCGAGGCCTTCGCCGAAATACTCTTTCGGCAGTCCGACCTTGAGTCCCTTGAGGCTGTTGCCCAACGCGGCGCGGTAATCCTCGACGGGACGGTCGACACTGGTGGAGTCGCGCGGATCGAAACCGGCCATGGCGGTCAGCATGATCGCCGCGTCCTCGGCCGTGCGCGTCATCGGGCCGCCCTGATCCAGGCTGGAAGCGAAGGCGATCATGCCGTAGCGCGACACGCGCCCGTAGGTCGGCTTGATGCCGGTGAGGTTGCACAGCGCGGCGGGCTGGCGGATGGAACCGCCGGTGTCGGTGCCGGTCGCCGCCGGCGCTAGGCGCGCGGCCACCGCGGCGGCGGACCCGCCCGAGGAACCGCCGGGCACCACCTCCAGATTCCAGGGATTCTTCACCGGACCATAGAAACTGGTCTCGTTGGACGAACCCATGGCGAATTCGTCCATATTGGTCTTGCCGAGCATGACCGCGCCGGCGGCGGCCAGCCTGGAGGTCACGGCCGCGTCGTAGGGCGCGATGAAGTTGTCGAGCATCTTCGAGCGGCAACTGGTGCGGACACCGTCGGTGCAGAAGATGTCCTTGTGCGCGTAAGGGATGCCCAGCAACGGGCCGCTCTCGCCGGCGGCAAGACGGGCATCGGCGGCACGCGCCTGGGCGAGCGCCGCGTCGGCGGTCACGGTGACGAAGCTGTTTAGCTTGGCATCGTGCTGCTCGATACGGCCGAGGAAGCCGCGCGTCAGCTCCTCGCTGGAGAACGTCTTGGCTTCCAGGCCGTCGGCCAGTTCAGCTAGGGTCTTGTTATGCATGATGAATAGGAATCCCCTTGATCGCCCTCACCCCAACCGTTACCCGCCGAGCGGGAGAGTAAAATCCCCTCTCCCCATACATGGGGAGAGGGCCAGGGTGAGGGGTTGTGTAATTAATCACTCGATGACTTTCGGCACTAGGTAAAGACCCGCCTCGACCTTCGGGGCATGCGCCTGAAATTTGTCGCGCAGATTTGGCTCGGTCGCCACGTCCTCGCGCAGGCGCTGGCTGGTGTCCAGCGGGTGCGCCATCGGCAGCACGCCGCTGCAATCCACGGCATTGAGCTGCTCGACAAAAGCGAGGATGTTGGACAGATTGCGCGCATACTCCGGCACGGCCTGGGGATCGATGCCCAGGCGCGCGAGGTGCGCGATCTTCTGTACTTCGGAAGAATCCAATGCCATTACAACCGCTCCCATATCGACGCAGCGGCGCCTGGGCCGCCGCTGCAAAACGCGAAAATTAGCACACTTGGCGCCTTGCCCAAAGCCCCTTGAGGTTGCTAAATTACGCCATCTTTTTTGCAGGGCCCGGTCCCAGGGCCCGCTGACCCCAAGGCACCCTTAGCATGTTTGGTTTCAAACGTATTCTTGGCATGTTCTCCAACGATCTGTCGATCGACTTGGGAACAGCCAACACGCTCATCTATGTCCGCGGTCGCGGCATCGTCCTCAACGAACCCTCGATGGTCGCGATCCGCCAGGACCGCGGACCGGGCGGCCCCAAGAGCATCGCCGCCGTCGGTCTGGAGGCGAAAGCGATGTTGGGCCGCACGCCCGGCAACATCACCGCCATCCGTCCGTTGAAAGACGGCGTGATCGCCGACTTCACCATCACCGAGAAGATGCTTCAGCATTTTATACAGAAGGTGCATGAGGGCCGCGTGTTCCGACCCAGTCCGCGCGTGTTGATCTGCGTGCCCTGCGGTTCGACGCAGGTCGAGCGTCGCGCGATCAAGGAATCCGCCGCCGGCGCCGGCGCGCGCGAGGTGTATCTGATCGAAGAACCCATGGCGGCGGCCATCGGCGCCGGCATGCCGGTCGACGAGGCGCGCGGCTCGATGGTGTTGGACATCGGCGGTGGTACATCCGAGGTCGCGGTGATTTCCTTGAACGGCATCGTCTACTCCGCGTCGGTGCGCATCGGCGGCGATCGCTTCGACGACGCCATCGTGAATTATGTGCGCCGCAACTACGGCACGCTGATCGGCGAAGCGACCGCTGAACGCATCAAGCACGAAGTCGGTTCGGCCTTCCCCGGCAATGAAGTGCGCGAGATCGAGGTCAAGGGACGCAATCTCGCGCAAGGCATTCCGCGCAGCTTCACACTCAACAGCAACGAGATTCTCGAGGCGCTGCAGGAACCGCTGGCCGGCATCGTCGGCGCGGTCAAGATCGCCCTGGAGCAAACCCCGCCGGAACTCGGCTCGGACGTCGCCGAGCGCGGTATCGTGCTCACCGGCGGCGGCGCATTGCTGAAGGACATCGATCGTCTATTGATGGAAGAGACCGGCCTGCCGGTGGTGGTCGCCGACGATCCGCTCACCTGCGTCGCCCGCGGTGGCGGTCGTGCGCTGGAGATGATGGACGAGCGCGGCGGCGAAGTGTTCTGCGTCGAATAAGCGCTTTGGAATAGAAAAATCGGGGTCAGAGTCGAATTAAGTACCGCTTCCGGTAACGGCTAATCGTTGGCGGTGGAATTCGACTCTGACCCCGATTTTTCTCGCAGAGGTTCCCCAAGATTAAACTGCTATTCACACAAGGCCCCTCGATCACCGCGCGGCTGGTGGTGTTCGTACTCGCATCGGTGATCCTGATGACTGTCGACCATCGTCAGCAGACCTTGGACACGGTGCGCACCAGCCTCTCGGTGCTGATGTACCCGCTTCAGTTCATGATCGACCTGCCGTCCACCGCGAGCGATTGGTTGGAGGAGTCGTTTTCCACGCGGCGCGGCCTGCAGGAAGAAAATGCGCGGCTGCGCGCGCAGCATTTATTGTTGCAGGCGCGTTTGCAGAAATCCGATGCGCTGGAAGCGGAAAACCGCCGCCTGCGGGAACTGCTGGATTCCTCGTCCAAGGCCGGCGACCGGGTGTTGATCGCCGAACTCATGTCCGTGGATTTCGATCCCTATCAGCACCAAGTGCTGTTGAATAAGGGCGAACGCGATGCAGTGTTCGTCGGCCAACCGGTGCTGGACGCTTACGGGGTAATGGGACAGATCATCCAGGTCACGCCGTTCACGTCCACCGTCATCCTCATTACCGATCCCGCCCATGCCATCCCCGTGCAAGTCAACCGCAATGGTGTACGCGGCATCCTGGTGGGCACCGGTTCGCTAGCGGAGGTCTCGCTGCCGCACCTCACCAACTCCGCCGATATCCGCGTCGGCGATCTGCTGGTGACCTCCGGCCTCGGCGGCCGCTTTCCACCCGGGTATCCGGTGGCGGAGGTCACTACGGTCGATACCAATTCGGGACATGACTTCGCGCAGATCAGCGCCCGCCCGCTCTCGCACCTCGATCGCAGCCGCGAGGTACTGTTGGTGTGGCCGGCCACACCGGTGGAAACGCCACCTGCTGCCAGCATCGATGAACCCCCGGCTGCGCCCACCGCATCGACCCCGGCGGCATCGGCTCCGGAATCGACCCCGGCGGCAACATCGACGCCAGCACCCGCGACACCGCCCGCCACAGCGCCGAACGCATCACCCGCCGCACCGGTTCCCGAGACGCCACCGGTCCTGGAGGGCGAGGAATGAATACCCTCGCCCAACGTCACGGCGGCGGCGTGATCTATATCACTCTGTTGCTCGCCCTCCTGCTCGTCAACCTGCCGTTGCCCGACGTGCTGCGCATACTGCGTCCGGATTGGGTGCTGCTGGTGCTGCTCTATTGGGCGATGGCCCTGCCCCACCGCGTGGGTGTTGGCATCGCCTGGCTGCTGGGTCTGTTCACCGATGTGCTCACCGGCACGCTGCTCGGCCAGCACGCGCTGGCCTACAGCATCGTGATCTATCTGATGTTGAAATTGCATCAACGCCTGCGCCTGCATCCGCTCTGGCAGCAATCGCTGAGCATCCTGAGCCTGCTCGCGCTGAGCCAATTGCTGTTGCTATGGATCAACGGCATGATCGGTCGCCCGGTGCATTCCTGGCTGTACTGGCTGCCGTCGCTGCTCGGCGCGTTGCTGTGGCCGTTCGTATTCCTGTTGCTGCGCGGCGTGCGGCGTGGTTTTCGGGTGATATGAACCGCCCGTTGAACACCATCAAGGACAACCTGCTGGAAAGCCGGTTGTTCATGGGACGTATCCTGGTCGCGCTGTTGCTGTTCGGGATGCTCACCGTCGCGCTGATTGCACGGCTTGGGTATCTGCAAGTAGTGGCGCACGAACATTTCCGCACACTGTCGGAAGACAACCGCGTCAAACTCCAGCCGGTACCGCCCAACCGCGGCCTGATCTACGACCGTAACGGCGTTCTGCTGGCGGAGAATCTGCCGTCGTTCCGTCTGGAGATCATTCCGGAACAGATCGAGGACATGGACGCGACGCTTGCAGCACTCAGTGAGCTGGTCGAGATTACCGACTACGACCGCGAGCGCTTCGACAAACTGCGCCGGCGCATGAACCGTTTCGAAGGCGTGCCGCTGCGCTTCCATCTCAGCGAAGAGGAACTCGCGCGCTTCGCCATCAACCGCCACCGTTTCCCGGGTGTGGACGTGCAGGCCGGTCTGTCGCGCTATTACCCGCTCGGCAGTCACGCGGCGCACGCCCTGGGTTATGTCGGGCGGATCAACGAAGAGGAATTGCAGGTCATCGATCCGGCCAATTACCGCGGCACCACGCATATCGGCAAGGAAGGCATCGAAAAGGCTTACGAAGACACCCTGCACGGCAAAGTCGGTTACGAACAACTGGAGACCAACGCCGGTGGCCGCACCCTGCGCGTGCTGGCGCGCGAGGCGCCGGTGACCGGCAGCAGTCTGTATCTGAGTCTGGACGCGCGTCTGCAACAGGTCATCGAACAGGCGTTCGGCGAATTCAACGGCGCGGCGGTGGCCATCGATCCGCGCAACGGCGAGGTGCTGGCCTTTGTCAGCGTGCCCGGCTATGACCCGAATCCCTTCGTCAACGGCATCGACGCCAAGGACTACAAGGCGCTCAACGAAGACCCCAATCAACCGCTGTTCAACCGTGCGCTGCGCGGCCAATATCCGCCGGGTTCCACCATCAAACCCTTCGTCGCGCTGGCCGGGCTGGAACGCGGCGTCACCACCCTACACAGCAGCACCTTCTGTCCGGGCTTCTATCGCCTGCCCGGCGGCGAACACAAATACCGCTGCTGGAAACACGGCGGCCACGGCACGGTGGATCTCAATCCGGCGATCGTCCAATCCTGCGATGTGTATTTCTACGACTTGGCGCGCTCGCTCGGCATCGATCGCCTACACGATTATCTCGCGCAGTTTGGTTTCGGCGCGCGCACCGGCATCGACCTGGTCGGCGAACGCGGCGGCATCCTGCCATCCACCGAATGGAAGCGTGCCACGCGCAAGGAACCCTGGTATCCGGGCGAGACGCTGATCACCGGCATCGGTCAGGGCTACAACCTGGTCACGCCGACGCAGTTGGCGACCGCCATGGCCACGCTGGCGAGCCACGGCGAATTCCGGCCGCCGCATCTGGTGCATGCGCTGCGTGGGCCCGACGGCGCGCTCACGCCGCTGCAGCGTGCGCCGACCCGTGTCATGCCCATCGTCAGCCACGAAAACTGGGATCAGGTGATCGCGGCCATGGTCGACGTTGTGCACAGCGCGCGCGGCACCGCCAAGCGCATCGGTGTCGGCATCGACTATAAAATCGGCGGCAAGACCGGCACCGCCCAGGTGTTCGGCCTCAAACAGAATGAGAAGTACGACGAAAAGAAGCTCGATAAACGCTTGCAGGATCACGCCCTGTTCATCGCCTTCGCGCCCGCCGAGGCGCCACGCATCGCCGTGGCCATCGTCGCGGAGCACGGCGGCCATGGCAGCTCCGTCGCCGCGCCGATCGCGCGCGTCATTCTGGACCAATACTTCAAGGACAATCCGCCGTGATGATCGCCGACATCAATCCCGGTTCGGGCACGCGTCGCACCTGGCTGCAACATATTCACCTCGACGGCACCCTGCTGTTCGGACTGATTATGGCCTGCGCTATCGGCTCAGTGGTGCTGTACAGCGCCTCGAGCGGCAGCCTGGAGGTCATGGAACGTCAAGTATTACGCTTGGCATTGGGCTTCGGCACCATGACCCTGATCGCGCAGATTCCGCCGCGCCACCTGCGCCTCTGGACACCCTGGCTGTTCGGCGCCGGTGTCGCGCTGCTGACGGCGGTGCTCGTCGTCGGCGACATCGGCAAGGGTGCGCAGCGCTGGCTGGATCT
>JACRMO010000300.1 GCA_016214925.1 Gammaproteobacteria bacterium | reverse complement strand
GACATGCCGAGTTCTCCTTGGGGCCGGATGTTTGGCTTATGGGCTGAGAGATCAATCGGCCCCATACACCTCGCCGTTCGCCAGTTTGCGTTCCCATGCCAGCGACGTCTGCACGATCAGGTCCAGGTCGTCGTGGCGTGGTGTCCAGTTCAGTACGGTCCTGGCCCGGTCGGACTTCGCGACCAGTGATGGTGGGTCGCCGGCGCGACGCGTGACTTCCTCGACCTTGATCTTGTGTCCGGCGACGCGTTCGACGGCGTCGATGACTTCCTTCACGCTGTAGCCGTGGCCATAGCCGCAATTGAGCGTGGTCGAGGCGCCGCCCTCGCGCAGATACTCCAACGCCTTCAGATGCGCGTCGGCCAAGTCCTCTACATGAATATAGTCGCGCACACCGGTACCGTCAGGCGTCGGATAATCGGTGCCAAAGACCAGCAGTTTCTCGCGCCGGCCGACGGCGACCTCGCAGGCGACCTTGATCAGCAAGGTCGCCTTGCGCGTGGACTGGCCGATCTTCCCATCCGGGCTGCAACCGGCGACATTGAAATAGCGCAACGCCACATGCCGTAGCGCGGTTGCCGCGGACAGATCGCGCAGCATCCATTCGCTCATCAGCTTCGAGGTGCCATAGGGATTGATCGGCGCGTTCGGCGTGTCCTCGGTCGCCATCGGTCCCTCGGGAATACCGTAGACCGCGGCGGTCGAGGAAAAGATGAAATGCTTCACGCCCGCGGCTTGGCAGCAGGCCAGTAGATTACGCGTGCAGCAGGTATTGTTGCCGTAATACTTGAGTGGATCGGAGACCGATTCCGGGACGATGGTATGCGCGGCGAAGTGCAGCACGGAATCGATCTGGTATTTGTTCAGCAGCTCCGCGACCAGCGCCTGATCGCCGGTGTCGCCGACCACCAGCTCGGCGCCCGCAATCACCGCCTCCTTGAAGCCGGTCGACAGATTGTCGAGCACGACGACGTTCTCGCCGGCCGCGACCAGTTGGCGTACAACGTGGCTGCCGATATAGCCGGCGCCGCCGGACACCAGTGTGCCCCCTTTGGACATGACGGAACTCCCTTCGTGTTGATTTTGTGCGACGAGTATACCGGGATCGCGCGGATGCAAGCCACATTTCCGGCCACATCCCGCAGTGGATACCCACGGCGATTTGACGCTAGAATGCCCAGCGACAATCATGCAACGGGGCAGGTCCCGCGCGATTCCGTCCTGGGTTCTTTGGGGGGACTATGCAGAGTGTTTCAGTAGCAATCGGCGTGTTGATCGCCTGCCTGGCGGTGAACGCCTGCGCGGAAGAGTTGAATATCACCGCCAGCGGTAAATCCCAGACCTTCAACGGCTTCTGGGAAGACTACGAGCGCTGCAAGGCACGCCAGGAATTCACCCCGGTGCGCGGCGAATACGAAACCCAGGAAGAATACCGGCGTCGGGTCGAACAACTCCGCGTCGGCTGCGATACACTGCGCCGCGTCGAATCCGCGGTGATCGATGTGCCGGTGGCTCTGAACTATGACGCCGATGCCGGCCGTTTTCTGTTCGAGTTGCCGACCGACAAGGGCATGCGTATCCAGTACGGCGCGCTGGTCAGGGACGACTTCCCGGCGGTACTCAACCATCTGCCGCGGGATCGCTGGCATATCGACGATCCGACGCCCAAGGCCAGCGCCTACAAGGAATGCACGCTGCGCGACGCCAAGCCTAATAGCCAATTCATCAACAAGATCGAGCCCTGCCGCACCGACTCCTGGCGCGGCTGCATGACCTACTACAAACAGGGCGAAGAAGTCTCCTGGTATCGCGACAAAGACACCTTCTTCATCAGCGACGTGACCTTCTATGCGTATGCGGCCATTGCGCAGGCGCGGCGTGTGCGCGATATGGAAAAAGATCTGATCTACCGTATCGAAGGCGTGCTGGTGGTGCCGGAACAGAGTTTTCAGGCGCAACGTGTCGAGATCATCAATCGCAAGACCGGTGAGCAGCTGGTCAGCTTGAGTCCGTGACCGGGTGCCGCGAAGGACACGGATCGATTTGGTCATGAAGCGGATGCTGTGCGATAGCCAGTTTAGATTGGCGGTTATCGCGGCGCCGTTGGTGTGGCTACTGGGCTATCTCGCATTTACGCCCGATCCCGATTGGGCCTGGCCGCTGCACCGACCCCGCGAGGTTCTCTATCTCGCCGTGTTACATCCCTGCATCGAGGAGTTGCTGTTTCGTGGCCTGTTGCAGGGATGGTTGCTGGAACGAGCGGGCTTTCGGCGACGTTGGCAGGGTTTGACCACGGCCAATCTTTTCACCAGCGGCATCTTCACAGTGCTGCATTTTTTCGCTCATCCCCCACTGGCCGCGGCAGCGGTGCTGGTACCGTCATTGGTCTTCGGTTATTTTCGCGATCGTCACGGCAGCTTGCACGCGCCCATCCTGCTGCATGTGTATTACAACCTCGGTTACTTCTGGATCTTCGCGAGCTGAAAATTAATATTCACACCAAAGTTCGCAAAGACCGCAAAGGTCATCATTGTTAGAACAAGTCTTTGCGTGCTTTGGTGTGTAACCAATCAATCAGCGACGGTTGACTGCGGCTCCGGCTCGCGCACGCCGCTGCTCCACCAGATACGGCAGGCACCTTCGTCGGAGACCATGCACGGGCCGATGGGATTGCGCGGATGGCAGGCGCGGCCGTATAGCCGGCATTCGTTGGGATAAATGCGCCCGAGAACGACCTTGGCGCAGTCGCAGCCCGGTGGCATCTGACCGGCGCGTTTGCGCGCGGTGTCGGTGTAGTCGGGGAAACGCGCACGCACATCCAGATGCGCATACTCGGGGGCGAGTGCGAAACCCGAGTCGGGGATCACGCCGACACCGCGCCAGTTGGCATCGACGACCCGCAGCGTGGTATCGAGCATGCGTCGCGCGGCGGGGTTGCCGCCGGGACGCACCACTTCCGGATAACAGTTGTCCAGGAATGGACGTTCTTCGAGATGCTGGCGCAACACGGAATACATCGCCGCCAGCAGCGACACCGGCGTGAAGCCGGCCATCGCGGCCGGGATGTTGTGATCCTTGACGACGAATTCCCACTCCTCCGGGCCCATGATCGTGCCGACATGGCCCGGTGCGATCAGGCAATCGAAACCCGGCGTGTCGGAGTTCAACAGCATCGCCACCGCCGGCCACGTGAGGCGGCCCGACAACAGCAGACTCAGATTGTGCGGCACACCTTCGGCGAGCATGGCCGCGACCGGCGCGGTGGTGGTTTCGAAGCCGGCAGCGAAGAACACCACATCACGGTTGGGTTGATCACGTGCGATCTGCACGACTTCGGTGGGCGAGGCAACCGGGCGGATGTCGGCGCCAGCGGCCTTGGCCTGTTCCAGCGAACGGATTTCAGCCTTGCCGACATTTACTGGCACACGCAGCATGTCGCCGAACGCGACCAAGGTGATGTCTTCGTGCAGCGCGAGTTGGATCGCTTGGTAGACGTCTTCTTCAGGACATACGCAGACGGGACAGCCGGGACCGGGAATCAATTCGACCTGCGCGGGCAGGGCGCCGCGCAACCCGGCCATGGTGATGGAGCGTTCGTGGCCGCCGCACACATTCATGATGCGCAGCTTGCGGTTCAGCGGCAACTGATGGATGCGTTCCAGCCAGGTCTTCGCGGAAGTGCTCATGGGTAATTCCTTTACGGATGGGCGGCGTTAGCCGACACGCTCGAAATTCAAGTGTAGTCCCTAACCCACGCGGATCAAACCCGTATTCACGAATACGTCATCGATATGCGCTATGCGCATATGTCAGGCGCGCTTCGCCGCCAGGATGGGCAGGCGCGCGGCCTGGGATTTCATAAGACCGACAATGGCGTAGATGCCGACGTGGCGGTTCGGCGACAGATGTTCGCCGAGCTTCAGCTGTTCGAAGATGTCATCCATGTCGATGGCTTGAATCTCCGCGACTGTGCGTGCCGCGCACAGCTCGATCAGCAATGCCAGCACGCCCTTGATGATGGCGGTGTCGCAATCGCCGTGGTAGCGCACGCGGTCAGGTGTTGCGGGATCGCGGTACGCCGAGATGTGTACCGTGCTCATGCAGGGTTTCACGCGGTTGTCCTCGGTCTTGAGTTCCATCGCCATGGGTGGCAGTCGCTCACCGAGTTCGATCAGATACTGGTAGCGCTGCTCCCAATCGCCCAACAGGTCGAAGGTTTCCACAATGTCACGGAGTTCAGTCATCCGGTGTATCCGTTTTTATCATATCGACGAATCGCCTACAGGAGTCCCAACTCCAGACGCGCCGCATCGCTCATGCGGTCTTGCGTCCATGGCGGATCCCACACCAGTTCGGTGTGCGCCGTTTCGATACCTGGCACGTGCTTGACCGCCAGTTCCACGGCCGCGGGCATGGTCCCGGCGACCGGGCACGCGGGCGCGGTCAGAGTCATGCGGATGTCGACATGCTTGCCGTCACGGATCTGCAGGTCGTAGATCAAACCAAGATCGTAGATGTTGACGGGGATCTCCGGGTCGTACACCGAACGTAGCGCGCTCACGATCTGTTCTTCCAGCGTTGTGCCGGTGCCAGTGTCGATGACGGGCGCTTCCTGCGGAGCGTTCATCGGTTTGTCCTTGTTCATAAAATGGATCACGCGTTCGAACATGATGTCACCGTCGGTTTCGTCAGTGCGGATCGGAATCCGCTTGGGGTGTTTCCGCCAGCAGTCGGTCGAGCCGTTGTGCAACGCGAGTGTGCAGCGCGGGGATGTGCCAACCTTCCAGAATTTCCATCACGAAGCCCTGGCACAGCAGGCGCCTGGCCGCGTCGAGGCCGATACCGCGCGAGCGCAGATAGAACAACTGCGCCGGTTCGAGTTGGCCGATGCTGGTGCCGTGGCTGCATTTCACGTCGTCGGCATAGATTTCCAATTGTGGCTTGGTGTCGATTTCGGCTGTGCGCGACAACAGCAGATTGGCGTTGTGCAGTTCAGCAGCGGATTTCTGCGCGTCCTGCTCGACGCGGATGCGGCCGTCGAACACCGCGCGGCCCTGGCCCAGCACGATACCCTTGAAGCGTTCGCGGCTGGTGCAGTGCGGCACGGCATGCGTGATGGCGAGATGTACGTCGCTGAGCTGATGTCCTCCGGCGATATACAGGCCGTCCAGCTCGAACTGCGTGTGCTGTTCGCACATCCGGTTGTGATATTCGCTGCGCGACCACAAGCCGCCAAGACTCATGCTCAGTCCACGATAGCGACTGTGTGCCTGCTGGTGCAGGCACACATAGCTCAGGTGACGGGCCGACGGGCCTTCGTCTTGCAGGCGCGCGTGTTCGAGCCGGGCATGTCGGCCCAGTCTGATCTCGGTGAGGCTGTTGGTGAA
The DNA here is from genome assembly GCA_016214925.1 of Gammaproteobacteria bacterium. Lineage (GTDB taxonomy): Bacteria > Pseudomonadota > Gammaproteobacteria > Thiohalobacterales > Thiohalobacteraceae > JAHJQQ01. Next base: position 1,582 of record JACRMO010000300.1, on the reverse strand, counting down.
GGAAGGCGCTTCTCCAATGCCCGTATACTGTTCGAGCAGCATCGCTTCGGCACCGTCGTCCAGCACGATCACATTGCGCAGCTGGGCGGTAGGTGTCGCGTCTTGCGCGATACAGACATGCAGCAGTTCGATCGGCGTGGTCAGCTTGGTGCCGGCCGATATGTGCAGCCATACGCCATCGTCGAGCAGTGCGGTGTTCAGGGCGGTGAAGGCCGATAGGCGCATTGCCGCGGAATTCTCCAGCCAGGTTGCGACGGTGTCGGGCATCACTTCCAGGGCGGTGCGCAGACTGCCCATATACACGCCCTCCGGCAGCGCGTGGGTGCTCGATAATTCGGCAACCCAATGACCGTTGACGAACACCAGGCGCGCGGCGGCATCATCGCTCAGTGTGTATTCACCGATGTCCAGCGCAGCGCCGTATTGCCGTGGCACTTCCCAGGCCGGCTCCAGTACGCGGTCGAGGCTGGTATAGCGCCAGGCCTCGGTCTTGCGGGTGGGGAAACCTGATTGCAGCAACTGCTGTGTGGCGGCTGCGCGTTGCGTTGCCAGCCAGGCGATTTCCCGGCCCGGCAGATTCGGCGCGGCGGCATCGAGCAGCATGCGATAACGTTCGAGCGGTTCCTGCAGCGCGCTCATGCGGCGACCTCTTCGGCAATCCAGCCGTAACCCTTGCGTTCCAGTTCCACGGCGAGCGCTTTGTCGCCGGAGCGCACGATGCGTCCGCCGGACAGCACGTGCACGCGGCCCGGTTCGATGTAGTCGAGCAGTCGTTGATAATGCGTGATCAGGATGATGGCGCGTTGCGGTGAGCGCAGTGTGTTCACACCGTCGGCGACGATGCGGATGGCGTCGATGTCCAAGCCGGAATCGGTCTCGTCGAGTATGGCGAGCTTGGGTTCCAGCAGGGCCATCTGCAAGATCTCGTTGCGTTTCTTCTCGCCGCCGGAGAAGCCCGCATTGACCGAGCGCTTGAGCAGTTCCGGATTCAATTGCATCAGCGTAGCCTTGTCGCGTGCCAGTTTCATGAACTGGACGGCATCCAGAATGGGTTCCCCGCGCGCCGCACGGATGGCATTCAACGACTCGCGCAGGAACACCAGATTACTCACGCCCGGCAGTTCCACCGGGTATTGCAGGGCGAGAAACAGGCCGCGGCGGGCGCGTTCCTCGACATCGAGTGTCAGCAGGTCTTCGCCCTCGAACAGCACTTCGCCGCCGGTGACCTCGTAGCCGCCGCGGCCGGCGAGCACATGCGCGAAGCTGCTCTTACCCGAGCCGTTCGGCCCCATGATGGCATGCACCTCGCCCGCCATAACTTCGAGATCGAGACCCTGAAGAACCGGTTTGGCCTCGATGCTTACTGTCAGATTCTTCACCGTCAGCATGAATCGACTCCTTTTCAGTGTCAGCCCACGGCGCCTTCCAGGCTCAGATTCAGCAGCTTGGTCGCCTCGGCGGCGAACTCCATGGGCAGTTCCTTGAACACCTCTTTACAGAAGCCGTTGACGATCATGGATACGGCGTCTTCCTCGGACAGTCCGCGGCTGCGGCAGTAGAACAACTGATCCTCGCCGATCTT
>JACRMO010000299.1 GCA_016214925.1 Gammaproteobacteria bacterium | reverse complement strand
CCGGCGGGGTCGGCGGTTCGTGTTGGAGAAAGCGCGCCATCAGATCCACATCGGCCTCGGTCAACTGGCCGGAGGTTCCCCAGTTGGGCATGCCCGCCGGTGAACCAAAATTGATGAACGCCTTGAGATACTCGGTGCCTTTTGGCAGCGTGATATCCGTGGTCAGCGGCTTGCCGGTCGCGCCCTTGCGCAACACGCCGTGACAGCCCGCGCAACGCTCGAAATAAATCTGCTTGGCTTTGGTGAATTCCGCATCGGTCAACGCGGGCGCCTTCGGCGAGGCGACATCCTTCGCCTCTTCGGCCTTGATCGGCACCGGCGCGCCCTTGTAACGCATTTCGGCCTCGGGCGTGCCGGGATGTTCGCCGGTGGCCGCCTGGGCATGAACCGACCCCAATACCAGGGTCATGGCTGCGACGAGCGTCAATAGACTCGCGCGGGGTGTTTTACTGTCTTTCATGGTATCGCTCCTTATCCAGGTGGTGAGTATAGGCACAGCCTGATGCGTGTTTTAGCCTTTTGTCTGCGGCACGCGCCTTGATGTAGATCAACGGTGGAAAAAACGTGGTTTTACCTGTCACCCCTTTGCCTCATCAGATCCCGTAGTGTCTTCGTCGCCGTGTACGACACCCGGGTCCACGTCCTGCTGCTGGGCGCGGAAACTCAGCACCATCTCCTCGGCCAGTTCGCGCGCGCGACCGCCCTTCTCACGGCGTTTGCGCCGCTGTACCAATGGCGGGCATTTATTGTCGTTCCAGTAGGTCACCTGACAGTCCAGACAATAATGGCATTCATTGGCGTTGATCTCGCCGGTGGCGTTGATGGCCCGCACCTCGCACTCGTTGGCGCAGATCTGACACGGCTTGCCGCATTCCTTGCGGCGACGCAGCCAGTCGAACAGACGCTGGCGCGCGGGGATCGCCAGCGCGGCGCCGAGCGGACAGAGATACTTGCAGTAGAACTTACGATTTACCGCGGAGATCGCCAGCAGCGCGATGGCGTAAACGACATACGCCCACTCGCGCTGAAAGCGCAGGGTCATGGCGGTCTTGAACGGCTCGATCTCGGCATAGCGCTCGGCACTTTCCAGTGACTGCAGCGATACACCGAACAGTAGCAGGAGAATGACATATTTCAATGCCCACAGGCGCTCATGCACGACCTCCGGGAATTCCCATTGCCGCACGTTCAGCTTGCGCGCCGTTTGATTGATGAGTTCCTGCAGCGCACCGAACGGGCACAGCCAGCCGCAGTACACACCGCGTCCCCACAACAGCAGCGTGATGGCGACAAAGCCCCAGAGGATAAACATCAGCGGGTCGATGAGAAAGGTTTCCCAACGAAAATCGTGCATCATGGCGTGCACGAAGGTCAGCACGTTGATGACCGACAACTGCGCCAGCGCATACCAGCCGATGAAGATCACGGTAAAGACCAGGTAGCCGTCGCGTACGTACAGCAACAGCCGCGGATGCCGTGCCAGCCAGTCCTGGAACAACAGGATCAGCGTCAAGACGATTAACGCGGCAACCAGCACACCGATACGGAACATGCGTTCGTGCCAGACCATGCGCCAGATGGACAGGCTGTCGTGGCTGGTTGTCGCCATAGATCGCTGGGCACTGCCATCCAACAGCCCGCGCGCTGATGCCACTTGTTGCAAGGTCTTGCTGATGGTCTGATTGATGACCATGACCGTGATGGTCGCGCCGCTGATGGCATCGACAGTGGCGTAACCCGCCCGCGCGGTGCCACCGACCTTGATGCGTTCACGAGCGTTGATGCCTCGGTATTGCTGAACATACGCGGCCAATTGCGCCTCGGAGACACCGGCGAGCAGAATCGGCTCTTCATGATGCACGATGCGCACACCGATGATGGTACCGTGCATGTCCAAGGCCACCAGTGTGCTGATGGGTTTTCCGGAATAGGCGGGAATAGGCAGGATTTGATCGGTGAGATACACATAACCGATCGTCTCATCATCATCCGCGAATACCGGCGCCGCGCGCGGTTCACCACCAAATGGCCCGACGTGCTCCGCCCGCGGGAAATACTCCCGCACCAGTGGATAGATGTGCTCGATCTCGTCGTTCGCTGCCGTAGCCTCATGCTCGACCGTAGCGTTCGACAGCGCCATCCCCGGCATCAACCCGAGCAGAACGAACCACAGCAGACACAGCCGCAGCCACTTGATCGGGCGCAAGCGTTGCGGGTGTATCGCCAAGGGACGTTCCTCGTGCAAGCAGACATTCTCCTTGTACTGGCCCGCAGCCGCCGGCTCATTGACCAACATCAATCAGCGCCGGCGATGAATGCGTTCAGAAGGGCCAAGCGTTCCGGGTAAGCGCGACGGCGACGATGTACACAAACAGCAGTAACGCAGCCACCCAGGCAGCCGTGCGCACACGCTGATTGCGCCCGAACCTGAATGCGATCAGTCCGAGTGCGATATAGCCCAGGAGCGCAACGACCTTTGCCGTCAGCCAGGCATCGACTCCGGGATATTGGCGACTGCGCACCGCCAAGGCGATCGCACTCAACAGCAAGGTCGTGTCGATAACATGCGGCAGCACCCGCACCCACGCCTGCCGTAACCGCTGCGGCGCGCGCAGCATCCAGACGCCACGCGTAAAAAACAGACCGAAGCTCAGTGCCGCGCAGCTCATATGCACGAGCTTTATCCAGCTATAACTCATAGCGGGTCAGATGCAGTTCGTCGCCGCACGCTACTGCCATCAGACCGCGCAGACCTCGGACTCGGCGTGTTCCGCGGGGCGCGCCAGCTCGCTGAGTGCCACGACATTCAACAAGCGCACATGGCGGCCTTGACTGTCCACCAGCTTGTCGTCCTGTAGGCGTTTGAATAGGCGACACAAGGTCTCGACGGCGATGCCGAGATAATTGGCGATGTCCTTGCGCGACATGGGCAACTGCAAATCGATGCCGCGCGCCGACGCCCACACCGAAGGTCCGGCCAGGCTGAGCAGGAAGGTGACGATCCGCTGCTCGGCATTTTGCTTGCGCAGCAAGATCGACAGGCTCTGTTCATGCCGCAATTGCTCGCCCAGCGCACGGATCATTTCGTTCTGCACCCGCGGCTGACGCTCACCGGGTATGTGCGGGTTTTCCACATCGACACGGCAGACCAGTGTTTCGGTCAGGGCGCGCGCGGTGTAGGTATAGGCGCCGCGATCGAGCGCATCGAGACCCACGGTATCGCCGGGAAAATGGAAGTCGACAACCTGCGCTTCATCCTTGTCCAGGGTCGCGTAGGTTTTGATGGCGCCCGAGGTCACGGCGTATACACCGTGAAAGGCCTCGCCCGCGCGAAACAAGGTCTGCCCGCCGCCGAGCCGGCCGCGGCGGATAAATGTTTTGTCGTCGTCATCGCCACCCAAGGCCTCGCAGACGCCTTGCATACTGCATTGACTGCACGGTACGCGCGCCTCCCCCAGCGGGGTGGTGACTTGCCGCAACCAGTGTTCGTTTGTCGCATTATGCTCAGTCATGACACTTCTCCTACATGATTTCAGTCGCAGGCCCGGCCAAGCAGCGGATAGCGATAGCGCTGCCCGGCCAGGGCCTTGGACAATCCCAACACGCCTAATAACACCAGACTCGCGTGGCACGTCGTAAAGTACAGAATCAGAATCACCCACGTAGCGGGCGCGTGGTAACCCCCGAGCGCCACGATCAGTCCGTTGACCAGAATCAACAGCACACCCGCCCACAGGCTGGCCGCCACGGTCTGGCGCAGATGACAGCGCGCCAGCGGCGGCGCCGTTTTGCCATGGCGCCGGTACAACACCCACAACACGACAAACGCGAGACCGGGCAGCAACAGCAGATTCGCCAGATACAACACCTCGGCGGTGATCGCGAGTGCCGTACCTTCGGGTAACTCCGTCGCGCCCGGGTCAGCGTCCGAAGCTGGCATCGATGACTTCCATCAGCGCCGCCGCCGTTTCCGCATCATCGGTGAGCGGTTCGACCAAGGCCGCGCGACAGGCCACCAGCGGCTCCATGCCGCTCTTCATCAACGTGGCCGCGTACACCAGCAGGCGCGTCGAGGCCGCCTCTTCCAGATCGTGATCCTTGAGTGCGCGCAGGTTGTTGGCCAACGCCACCAGGCGTTTCGCCAGCAGCGTGTCGATACCGGTTTCGCCTTGCAGCACGCTCACTTCGAGGTCCGGCGCGGGGAAATCGAAGCGCAGCGCCACGAAGCGCTGCCGCGTGCTCGGCTTCATGCCTTTGAGCAGGTTTTGATAACCGGGGTTGTAGGACACCACCAGCATGAACTCGGGCGGCGCATCCAATTGTTCGCCGGTGCGCTCGATGGGCAGGATGCGGCGGTCGTCGGTCAGCGGATGCAGCACGACCGTGGTGTCCTTGCGCGCCTCGACAATCTCGTCGAGATAACAGATCGCGCCTTCGCGCACCGCGCGGGTCAGCGGACCGTCGCTCCAGAAGGTGCTGCCGTCGCCGATCAGGTGCCGGCCGACCAGATCGGCGGCGCTCAGGTCGTCGTGACAGGACACGGTATACAACGGTCGTCCCAATCGCGCGGCCATATAGCGCACGAAGCGGGTCTTGCCGCAGCCGGTCGGGCCCTTGATAAGCACCGGCAGGCGATTGCGGTAGGCCTGCTCGAACAGCGCGACTTCACCACCGTGTGGGCGGTAGAAAGGCAGCATCTCGCTGTCCTGAATCGGGAATCCGCGCACAGGGCTGTCCATCAGTCATTCCTCGTCGCCGTACTTGGCCGTTGGTTGGTGCTATGAAACACCCACGACAGGGGGCGGCACCTTGACATAAATCAGGTGCACCAGGGTTTGGGGATAATATATTGTGGGAAGTCCAGATTATCAGAAGGGTCTCTTGCTATCCCAGCCGTGGCGGGCGGGGGCCTGCCGCCCCCACCCGTACCCGCCTCAGACCTGTACCGCCTCGGGGTCTTTACTCCCGACAAAGAAGCTCATGACATACAACACCAGCCCGATCAGGAAGATCACGCCGGCGGTCTCGCGCATCCAGTAGAACAGGGCGATCTTGTCCTGTACCACCATGAATGCCTGCGGGGCATCGCTGTAGCGCTGCAACCAGACCTGCAACACGCCGGCCGCTGTCAGGAACAGGGTGATGAACACGATCGACACGGTCATCAGCCAGAACGACCACATCTCCAGCACCTGCGACTTCTCGCTATTGGCCGCGGCCCGACCGCGCATCATCGGCATGGAATACGAGATCATGGTCAGCACGATCATCACATAGGCGCCGTAGAAGGCGATGTGCCCGTGCGCCGCCGTGATCTGCGTGCCGTGGGTGTAGTAATTCACCGGGGCGAGCGTATGCAGGAAGCCCCACACACCGGCACCGAGGAAAGCCATCACCGCTGTGCCCAGCGCCCAGAGCATGGCCGCCTTGTTGGGATGGTTGCGGCGACGGCGGTTCACCATGTTGAAGGCAAATACCGTCATCATGAAGAACGGGATCGGCTCCATGGCGGAGAACACCGAACCACACCATTGCCAGTACTCCGGCGTACCGATCCAGTAGTAGTG
>JACRMO010000298.1 GCA_016214925.1 Gammaproteobacteria bacterium | reverse complement strand
TCAGGACTGGGGCTCCATGCCGGGCGTACTTCCGGTTGCGTCCGGCGGTATCCATGTGTGGCACATGCCGGCACTGGTCGCGATCTTCGGTGACGACTCCGTGCTGCAGTTCGGTGGCGGTACGTTGGGTCATCCCTGGGGTAACGCGGCCGGTGCGGCGGCCAACCGTGTTGCGGTTGAAGCCTGCGTCGAGGCGCGTAACTCCGGTCGTCAGCTTGAGAAGGAAGGTAAGGACATTCTTACCAATGCGGCCAAGAACAGCCCCGAGCTCAAGATCGCGATGGAAACCTGGAAAGAAATCAAGTTCGAATTCGATACGGTTGATAAGCTCGACGTCAAGCATAAGTAAGGCGGCGACGACTCTATCCGGCGAGACAACGCTGCGTTGTCTCGCCGCTTAACCGAATTTGAAACTAACTTTGGAGTGAAACCCATGAGTGAAGTGCAAGACTACAAATCAAGCTTGGCCAATGCCGAGAGCCGCAAGTTTGAAACCTTTTCCTACCTGCCCGCGATGAATGCGGACCAGACCCGCAAGCAGATCGAGTACATTGTCGGCAAGGGCTGGAACCCGGGTATCGAACACACCGAGCCAGAGAATGCGATCAGCAACTACTGGTACATGTGGAAGCTGCCGATGTTCGGTGAAACCAACGTCGACGCGATTCTGGCCGAGCTGGAAGCGTGCCACAAGGCGCATCCGAAGAACCATGTGCGTCTGTTGGGCTTTGACAACTACGCGCAGTCCGCCGGTGCGTCGATGGTTATCTACCGCGGCAAGACGATCTAAGTCGCCCTAAGTAGGTAGGGTCGCAACACCATCCAAAGCCCCTGCCCGAGCAATACGGACAGGGGCTTTTTTTTGAGCGCAGATATACATGGATAAACCGAAGACCTACGTTGGCGTCGATCAAGATGTGAATGGTGGCATGACCACCATCGGCAAGATCATCCGCGATGCCTGGGTGTTCGGGATTATTCCCGAGACCGAAACCTGTGCCGGATGGAACCTGGCCGGTGTGGATGCCTTGCTGCAGAAGGTCAATGACGAGTGGGATAAGTATGGCTGCCTGGTCAGCCATTTGCCCGCCGAGCTGCGCGAGCGCCACCAAAGAATTCATGACGAAGCCATCGCCCGTGCCAAAGTGGCAGGGTGGAATGGTGAAGTTGAAACCGACGATGAGGCTAAATGAGATCTCTGTAATCGGGCCGATGCAAATTGGGTTAACGGGGTGAGATATGTCTGCTGTGAATATTGAGCAATACAAAGTCAAACAGGAACCCTTCTACAAATCCGTCGCGAATGAAGTCGAGCTCTACGAGGCGGCTTACAGCGCGCGCATGCCGATGATGCTCAAAGGTCCGACGGGCTGCGGCAAATCCCGCTTCGTCGAATACATGGCCTGGAAGCTCGGTCGCCCGCTGATCACGGTTGCCTGTAACGAAGACATGACCGCCTCCGACGTGGTCGGACGCTTCCTGCTCGATAAGGAAGGCACCAAATGGCAGGACGGACCGCTGACCACGGCGGCACGCATCGGCGCCATCTGTTATCTCGATGAGGTTGTCGAAGCGCGTCAGGACACCACCGTCGTGATCCATCCGCTGACCGACCACCGCCGCACCTTGCCCTTGGACAAGAAGGGCGAGCTGATCGAGGCGCACAAGGATTTTCAGCTGGTAATCTCCTACAACCCAGGCTATCAGAGCCTGATGAAGGATCTGAAGCAATCCACCAAACAACGCTTCGGCGCATTGGACTTCGATTATCCGGAAGAGAAAATCGAAACCGACATCGTCTCCAGAGAGTCGGGCGTGGATAAAGACATCGCCGCCAAGCTGGTGCAGATCGCCCATCGCGCCCGCAATCTGAAGGGTCACGGACTCGATGAAGGTATCTCCACGCGTCTGCTGGTGTACTCGGGTCAGTTGATTGTGAAGGGCGTCGAACCCGGTGCCGCCTGCACCATGACCATGGTGACGCCATTGACCGACGATCCGGATATGCGCGACACCCTGAATGCCGCGGTACAGACGTTTTTTGGTTGAAGATGGAATATCTAATGTAGGGTGGGTTAGGCGCATGCCATGCGCCGTAACCCACCGGCCGTGCCGCAAGGCACACATTCAGATGCGTTGTGTTGCTGCGCAACGCCTGGTGGGTTACGCAAACAACGCTAACCCACCCTACATTGGATTCGTCTCTGGCAGCTATTCGCAGTAGAGATTCCCAATGGCCGTCAAGTTGGAAGACTACGAAGACATTCTGCAGGGTGCCGCGCACGAGGTGCATGACGTGCTGAAAAGCACGTTCACCGAAGCGTCGCACGTTATGTCGCCGGTGGGTTTGCAGACCTATCTGGAAGGCGCCAAGGGTCTTATCAATCTGGGCCGCGGCAACGATCTGGTCATCTCCTATTTGCAGCAAATGCCGCTGGTGGCCAAGGAGTGCGGTGAGGACGTCATCAACGACTGCGTCGGCGCGGCGCTGAAGTTGTCGTCCATGACCTCCGGCGAGGTCATTGCGCTCATGTTCAACAGTCTGCCCACCGCGTCCCGTCGCCTGGGCGATGCGGAGCTGCTGCGCGGCTATCTGACGCTAATCCATCAGCTCTCGGCGACGGCGGCACGCGGTCTGCGGCCGATGTTGGGTCACATCGACGAGCTGCTGTCCAAACTGACATTGAGCGGGCTGCGGCGCTGGGCCAATTTCGGCACCCAGGCCTATCGGCGCGACTTCAAGAATCTCACGTCCTATTTCAACCTGGAATCGGCGGACAGTCGCGCGGTCTTGCAGAAAGAGCGTCGCGGCACCCTGTTCATCGACACGCAGCGCAAACTCAATTTCTACCTGCGCGCGTTATGGGGGCGGGATTTCTTCCTGCGGCCCACCGGCGCGGACTACACCGACTTCAAGCCCTACATCGAAAAGAACATCATGCACATGCCCGATGCGGTCGACGCGTTGGGCGACATCGCCGGCCTGGAACTCTACCGCGCGACGGCGGCGCATATGGCGGCGCACATCTGCTACACGAAATCGCGGATATCGGCCGAGCAGTTGAGTCCGGCGCAGATGTTCTTCATCGCCTTGGTGGAAGACGCGCGCATCGAGTACAAGGCGATCAAGGATTTCCCCGGCCTGAAAAAACTCTGGCGTTCGTTGCTCGTGCTCGATTACGAAGAAGCCACCGAGCACGACACCCTCCCGATCCTGGAAAAATTCGCGCTGCAACTGTTGGATGCCAGCTACCCGTCGGACGATGCAGAACTGAATGCCATCGCGCAGCGCTTCCATGATGGCATCGAGCAGAATCAGGACAACAACCAATTCTCCTGGCACCTGGGCATGGAACTGTTCCATCTGTTCATGGAGCGGCGCGAAGTCCCCAGTCTGCGCATCTTGAATCGCATCCGCATTCCCTATCGCGACGACAACCGCTACGTTTGGGAGTTCGAGGAATTCGACTGGGAGCAAGGCGTGGATTATCTCGCGGCCACGCAGCGGCAGGTGCGGCGCAAGGTCAGCGCGATCGAAATGGCCAATGAAGTGGATTGCGAGTTGGCCGGCGACGACGCGCAGGAAATCTGGACTTGTGAGACAGAAATGATGCCCTACGAAGACCTGGGCGTCAGCTTCAATCAGCTGTGGGGCAAGGAACCGATTTCGGAACCCTTCCATTATCAGGAATGGGATTATCAGATTCAGTTGCACCGCCCCGATTGGGTGACGCTGTACGAGCGTCGCCAGCCCAAGGGCGATCCGGAAATGATCGACAATATCATCACCGAGTACAAACCCGTCGCGCACCGCATCAAGCAGATCATCGACCTGCTGACACCGGAAGGTGTGCAGCGCGTGCGTAACATGGAAGACGGTGACGAGATCGACATCAATGCCGCCATCGACGCCATGGTGGCGATGCGCATGGGCGAGCAACCCAGCCCGCGCATCACCATGCGCAATGTGCTCAAGAACCGCGACCTCGCCGTGGTGGTGTTGATGGACCTGTCCGAATCCACCAACGAAACCGTGCAAGGTTCCGATAAAACCATTCTGCAACTGACGCGCGAGGCCTCGACGCTGGTGGCGACCGCAATCAACGGCATCGGCGACCCGTTCGCCATCCATGGCTTTTCCTCCGACGGCCGTCACGATGTGCAGTACTACCGCTTCAAGGATTTCAACCAACACTTCGACGACGAGGCGAAGTCGCGCCTTGCCGGCATGAAGGGCGGCCTGTCCACGCGCATGGGCGCCGCCCTGCGTCACGCCGGCCGACATTTGTTGAAACAGACACAGCGCAAGAAGCTATTGCTGATCGTCACCGACGGCGAGCCGGCCGATATCGACGAACGCGATCCGCAGCATCTGCGCCACGACACCAAGAAGGCGGTCGAGGAACTCTACAGCCACGGCGTGATGTGCTACTGCCTGACCCTGGACCCCAATGCGGACAGCTATGTGAAGCGTATCTTCGGCATGAACAACTACACCATCATCGATAATGTGCAGCGGCTTCCGGAGAAATTGCCGGTGTTGTTCGCGAGTATTACGAAGTAAGCCGGGTTGCCGTGCGGGCGATGCGTTTTTCTGCTTTTTCTGCGCTAGGATTTAACGTTTGAGTTCAGGGACGCTGCGCTGCTTTATCGCGCAGCGTCCCCTGGAACGATGGGTTAGAGCGCGGACTGGACATTCTCAATGTCGCCGAAGATCGGTAGTTTCTTGATCATTGCAGCCACGTCGCGGGCTGGGTTGATTGCGACAAAGGACTCTTGCAGCGCCTCAGGCTTCAGTTCCGTTACAAAGACCACAGCGCATATCTTTCGTCGCAAGGACTCGGCTTGTCGAACTTTGTAATCCTCTTCAAAGAGCCCCTTTAGCCGCAGACCCCTGAAGTACTCCTGAAACTCCCGTTGCTTGGGTTTGCCGTAGGCAGTCATCCGGACGTCATCACTATCGAGCATCCCGGAATGAATGTTTGAGCAATCAACGACGATCAACGCAAGCGTGTTCTCGGATGGTTCACCAAATTTGTCCACCTTCTCAAGCGCTTTCTCTTGGAGTCGAATTAGTTGCGCAGCCGTTTGAAAGTACTCGTTCTCGTGATCGCTGCTGAGCAGCAGGCCAATAATCGGGAGAAAGTCGTCGCCAGCCTTCTGCGCCTCTAGGTCTTTCATGATTTCGTCGCTGTGCTCAATGCGAACCAGTTCCATCTGGTAGTTCCAGCCTTCCATGGAGGCAACAAAATCGACCGTCTTGTCATTCTCTGTATTCACCCGTTGCTCGTAGCTAGGTGTGATTCCAGCGTCTTCGAGCCAATACGCAAACACCATCTCAAACCAAATGGAGCGGTCCTTAGGGTTCTTGATATACCGCTCAAGCAAGGCGCTATAGCGTCCAAGACCCTGGAGGTAGTTGTGGATCTCTTTGATGTCAGTGAGGCACATACTCTCGCGCTCTAGCTTTTAATTAGATCGAATAGTACGTAGTAACTAGTACGTTCGTACTACCTGTAGGAATTTCGTACTAGACAACATTTGTAGCCGTCACCTTATCCGCGTACCGCCCGGCCATGCAACTCAAGGTCTGGCGATATCCGGCAGACTTCCCTCCTGGTGACAGGCTGTTCCACCCTCCCCGGACTAGACGTCCCACACCTCAGTCGATTATAAGTACCGCTTAGGAACCTATCCATGGACCATAAGTGAACCCATGAACATCACCTTCCGTCAGCTCAAGATCTTCGAGGCCGTGGCCCGGCAGTTGAGTTTCACCCGCGCGGCGGCGGAACTGCACCTGACTCAGCCGGCGGTGTCCATGCAGGTCAAGCAATTGGAACAGGAGGCCGGGGTGCCGTTGTTGGAACAGCTGGGCAAGCGTATTCATCTGACCGAGGCCGGCGCGGAGATGCACCGCTATGCGCGGGCGATCTCGACCTTGCTGACCGAGGCCGAGCAGGTGTTCGGGGAGATGAAGGGGCTCAAGCGCGGTCGGCTGAATATCACCGTCGCGAGTACGGCCAACTATTTCGTGCCGCGTTTGTGGGCGACCTTCCGCGTGCGGCATCCGGATGTCACGGTGAGTCTCGATGTGACCAACCGCGCCGGGCTGATCCGCGCGCTGGCCGAGAATCAGACCGATCTGGTCATCATGGGCCAGCCGCCCGAAGACATGGACTTGGTGGCCGAGAGTTTCATGCCCAATCCGCTGGTGGTGATTGCGCCGCCCACCCATCCGCTGGCCAGTGCAAAGAACATTTCCCCGCAGCGCCTGCAAGGTGAAACCTTTTTGATGCGCGAACCCGGTTCGGGCACGCGATCACTGACGGAGCGTGTGTTCGCCGAAAAGGGACTCGACGCGTCCACGCCGATTGAAATGAGCAGCACCGAGGCGATCAAGCAGGGCGTCGAGGCCGGCCTGGGTCTGGCGCTGTTGTCGGTGCATACGCTAGAAATGGAGTTGGCATTGCAACGTCTGGTGGTATTGGATGTGGAAGGCTTCCCGGTGCTGCGCGATTGGTACATCGTGCATCGCGCCGGTAAGCGCCTATCCGCCGTCGCGCAGGCGTTCCGCGATTTCATATTGCAGGAAACCACGGCGATTGTGCATGTGCCCCAGGTATGAGAAGGGGAATGCGGGCGTACTGTCGGTGTGGCTTTGTCTATACTACGGGCGTGTTTCCACGCCGCTGTAGCGGTGGTCTTTCCGATTCGCAGTTTTCATCTGAGTGAGGAGCGCGTGCATGAAAACGTCTATTGCGTTGTTGATCGGTGTTTCCGTGGTGCTGGCCCAGCCGGTAGTTGCTGCAATGAAGGACTGTGAAGAACTGAAGACCGAGATCGCTGCGAAGCTCGATGCCAAGGGCGTGAAGGATTGCACCCTCACCGTGGTGCCGGCCGCCGAGATAAAGGCGGACGCCAAAGTGGTGGGCAGCTGCGAGGGCGGCAGTAAGCGTATTGTGTATACGAAGGGTTGAGGGCGGCGACCATTGAACGGGCCGCTCCTACAAATGCCTAGCGTGTGTTCAGCGTCGCGAACAATTCATTGGCGAGCACAAAGCTCGCATCGGCGTTTTCGCTCAGCAGATTGATGTGTCCCATTTTGCGGCCGGGACGCGCCTCGCGTTTGCCGTAGAGATGCAGCTTGGCTTCGGGATGCGCGAACACCTGCTGCCAATCGGGTTGGCTGTCGCCCCACACATCGCCGAGCAGATTGAGCATGGTCACCGGCGATAGCAGGCGCGTCGAGCCGAGCGGCAGACCGCACAGCGCGCGCACTTGCTGTTCGAACTGCGAGGTCGCGCTGGCGTCCAGCGTGTAATGCCCGCTGTTGTGCGGACGCGGCGCCATTTCGTTGATGAGCAGTTCGCCATCGGTGGTGAAGAAGAATTCCACGGCGAGCACGCCGACATAGTCCAGCTCGGCCGCAACACGTTGCGCCATGCCGATGGCGAGTTCCGCGACACCCGGCGCGATGCAGCCCGGCACGCGCGTAGTGTGCAGGATGCCGTTGCGATGCACGTTTTCGCCGACCGGGTAGACGGCGGTTTCACCGTCGGCGCCGCGCGCCAATACCACCGACAGTTCCTGCGCCAGTTTCACCTTCTCTTCCAGCACGCAGGGACGTTCGCCGAGTTGCGCAAACGCGGCGCGTGCGTGTTCGAGACTGTCGACCGGCAACTGACCTTTGCCGTCGTAACCGAGTGTCGCGGTTTTCAGCAGCGCCGGCAGACGCAAACCAGCGACGGCGGCGGCGAGATCGTCTTCGCATTTAATAGCGAAGAACGGCGCGGTCGCCAAACCCAGATCACGCACGAAAATCTTTTCGCGGATGCGGTCGCGTGCGACTGCTACGGCCGCAGCACTCGGGCGCACCGGGCAATGCGTAGCCAGCGCTTCCAGGGTGGAGGCGGGAACGTTCTCCCATTCGGTGGTGACGGCGGCGCATTCGGCGCCCATGCGCGCGAGTGCTTGCTTATCGGTGTAATCGGCGCGCAGGTGAATATCGGCGACGCTGCCGGCGGGACTGTCCGGATCGGGGTCGAGAACCAGCACACGATAACCGAGCACGCGCGCTGCGAGGGTGAACATGCGGCCCAGCTGGCCGCCGCCGAGGACGCCCAGTGTCGCCCCAGGCAATATCGGGGGCAGGATGATGCCAGCTGAACTCACGGCAAATGCGATCCGGACTGGGGCGGTAACGACATATTCAATACGGTCTGTTCCTGCTCCTTGCGCAGACTCTCCAATTGCGTGGCGAGCGCCGGATCAGACACGGCGAGGATGCTGGCCGCATACAAGGCTGCATTGGCCGCGCCCGCCTCGCCGATGGCGAAGGTCGCGACCGGCACGCCCTTGGGCATCTGCACGATGGACAGGAGCGAATCCATACCTTTCAGATAGCGCGACGGCACCGGCACACCCAATACCGGCACCGTGGTCTTGGCCGCCAGCATGCCCGGCAGATGCGCCGCGCCGCCGGCCCCGGCGATGATGCAGGCTAGTCCACGGCTGCGTGCGGTCGCGGCATAGTCGAACAATAGATCTGGAGTGCGGTGGGCGGAGACGACCTTGGCCTCGAAGGCGATGCCAAGCTGGTCGAGCACGCCGGCGGCGTGCTGCATGATGTCCCAGTCACTGTTGCTGCCCATGACCAGACCGATGCGGGGTGTTTCGCTCATGTTCGTGGTGCCCTTGTGGACGGACCCAAAACCCGGGAAACGCCGCATTCTAGCATCATGGGCGGCGGGTTCCACCGGTAAATTACGGTGCGACCTGCGTACCCTCACCCTGGCCCTTTCCCGGAGGGAGAGGGGACTCTCTGCGTGGCCTTGGTCTGTGGATTTTTCCCTCTCCCCCTCGGGGGAGAGGGTCAGGGTGAGGGGGCAAACAGGTACAATACCCCGCTTTCCACACCGCCCGGAGCGCGCCCATGCAAGCGTCCCTGTACGAATCTGATCTGAAAAGCCTGCCGCTGGTCTACCGTGGCAAGGTGCGCGACGTCTATGGGATCGGCGACGACAAACTGCTGATCGTCACCACCGATCGCCTGTCGGCTTTCGATGTGATCCTGCCCGAGCCGATTCCCGGCAAAGGCGCGGTGCTCACCGCCGTATCCAACTTCTGGTTCGCGCGCATGCGCAACATCATCCCCAACCACCTCGCCGATCTGGCGCTGGAACAGGTGTTGCCCGATCCCGCCGAACGCGCCCAGGTCGCAGGCCGCGCCATCATCGTGCGCAAATTGAAGGCGCTGCCGGTCGAGGCCATCGTGCGCGGTTATCTCATTGGCACCGGCTGGAAGGATTATCAGAAGACCGGCGCAGTGTGTGGCATCGCCTTGCCCGCCGGCTTGGCGCTGGCCGATCGTCTGCCCGAACCGATCTTCACGCCGTCGACCAAGGCCGAAGTCGGCATCCACGACGAGAATATCGACTTCGCACAAGCGGCAAAAATTATGGGCGACGACATCGCCGCACAGGTGCGCGATGTGAGTCTGCGTATTTATAAAGAGGCCGCCGCCTATGCGCTGGAGCGCGGCATCATTACCGCGGACACCAAATTCGAATTCGGCCTGGACGACAACGGCAAACTGGTGCTGATCGACGAAGCGCTCACGCCGGATTCCTCGCGCTTCTGGCCGGTCGATGAATATCAACCCGGCAGCAGCCCACCGAGCTTCGACAAACAATTCGTGCGCGACTATCTGGAAACGCTGGACTGGAACAAGACCGCGCCCGGGCCGAAACTGCCGCAAGAAGTTATCGAGAAGACCGCCGAGAAATACCGCGAGGCGCAACGCAGGCTGACCGGGCAGTAAGCTGTATTACCAGCAACGAAAAGGGCCGCGTCATCGATAGGCGCGGCCCTTTCTTGTGTGTGCCTGTGGTGAATGTTTAGAACACGTACTCGTATTCGACCAGCCATTTGATGCTGCCGTCCGCCGTCGCATCGTTCAACCCGACCAGATAGCCCAGTTCATAGCCGATGGCGCTTTTGCCGCCGACACGAAATTTTCCGCTGGCCACCGGCCCAAGCTGTGCTTCCTGGCTGTCGTTGATCTCGGCGTCGTCAAGTGTGCCCGCAGTGCCATAGAGTTCGATGCCGGGTTCCAGTTCAGGCATGAGTTTATATTTGGTGCGCCAGGCGTATTCGAGTTCGACGTCGTTTGCCGCACCGCCACCGACTTCGCGCGCCATGACGATATTCGCGGTGTGCACATAACGACCGACGGCCTTTTCCAGCAGCAATTTCGTTTCCAGCTTGTTCGGGTGCTGGTCATCGGCGGTATCTTCGTATTCCAGATAAAGGCCGGCGTCGAGCCAATATTGGCCGGGCTCGGTGAGCTGGAAGATGTTCTCCCAGGACGTGGCTTCGTGATGCAGGCCTTCGCCGGTGTGGGCTTCGCGCTCGTACTCCGCGAATACGCTGCTGAACCACCAGTCGGTGAAGCCATAACCGACTTCGTATTTGTCCTTGCGTGCGCCATCGAGGGCATTGTCGTCATCGTTGTCGATATGGCTGCGCGCCTCAAGCTCCAGCTCGCCCTTTTCGACATGCGGAGAATAGACTTTCTGTGTCGCTTCTGAACGCGGCGAGACGGTCAGTAATACGCTGGCCACAGCGGCGATAGCCAAACCGGCCGTTGCGCGAGTCACGGTCATGGGTTGGCTTTGGCGGGTAAAAAACTTCATGGAACCTCCGATGAGTAAGAGTGTCGAGAAATAGAATGCGACTTGAATACCGTCCGGTCGGGCGATGTAGCCAATCAGAATATGCAACAGCTGACCGACCGCGCTGTGTTCGGACAGAATGTTCGAGGTGTCCCAGATCGATGTGCCCAATGCGGGCAAAATACCCGCCTGCACCAGATAACCCGCACCTTGGGCGGCCATGCCGGCGGCCAGCAGGAGGATCAAGCCCGTGGTCACACTGAACAGATGCCGTGTCGGGATGCGCAGCAGACCAAAGTACATCGCCAATCCAACCGCGGCGCCTCCGGCGAGCCCGAGCAGACCGCCGCTTAACATCGCGCCAGTGCCACCTTCCGCCGATGCCGCAATGCCATAGAGGAACAACACCACTTCCGAGCCCTCACGCAGCACGGCGATGCCGATCACAATCGCGAGCAGATACAGTGGTCGTTCACCGGATGCTACCTCACGGCCGACGGCCTTCATGTTGGCGGCGAGTTCACGGCCATGCTGCTTCATCCAGATGGTGTGCCAGCCAAGCATGGCGACCGCGAGGAATAACACCGTGGCATTGAACAGTTCCTGCCCCATGCCTTCGATGGCGCTGGCGATCGCATCGGCGAATCCGGCGACCAGACCCGCGCCGAGCAGGCCCGCGCCGATGCCGGCGCTCACCCACGCAATGCGGTGCCGGGCGCCACGGGTGGCGGCCATGACAATGCCGATGATGAGTGCGGCTTCCAGCATTTCGCGGAAGACGATCAGAGTGGTGGCGAACATAAGAGCCTCTAGCCGGTTTGATTAAAAGAAGTATTTGGTTACTCGGCGATGATCACGCCCTTGGCGGTGTCCTGATTGAACTCGCCGAAGAACGGATAGCGACCCGCTTGCACCGGCCCGATGTAGACGATGGCTTCTTTACCGCCGGCAATGATCTTCTCGCGGTTGAGTTCATAGCTTTCGAACTCCTCCGGGGTCGGATCCAGGTTTTTCACGGTCACCTTGACGCGGGTGTCGGCGGGGATGGTGAGCTCGGCCGGCTCGAAACGGTGATCCTTGATGGTCAGCGTGTAGGCATCGTTCGCGAGCGCAAGGCTGGTGCCGGCGCCGAGTGTGGCGGTGAGCAGGGCTGTGAGAAGACGGGAATGCATCGGGGTTCTCCGTGTGCGATTAGACGTTATGCAAATGCTAATCTTTCTCATTTATCTTTGCAAGGGGCTGGCTAGCGCAGCCCGGGCCGTATCCGAGTGGCCATTAAAATGAGTATGTTAGAGCCGGGTTGAGGCTTCGGGTGGGCGAGTGGGTGTCCACCGGGACGGGTAGCATGACGTGGGTTCACGACTGTGGCGGCTGCAGCGGCTCCAGTATCCGCCCCTCGGCGCGCAGGAAGCGCAGGAAGAATTCGAGGAAGACCAGACGCACGGTCTGCACAAAGACGATCAGCGTCTCCAGCGTCAGGATCAACGCCTGACTCAACACGATATACACCGCGAACAGCGCCGGGTTGTCGATACCCGCGCCCAGATAGACGATAGCTTTGGACAGGCCGGCATGCGCCAGCGCGAAGGCGCCGACGCGGGCGAACGACAGCGTGTTGATCCGCAGTTGAAAGCTGCTTTCCAGCAGACGCATGAGTGCCGCGCGCAACGCGGGGCCAGGGCTGCGGTAGTCACGCAGCACGGGGCCGAGCAGAAACCACGCCAGCGCGACGAGTGGAATAGGCGCTGCTGCGCGATGCCAAGGTAGGGCGAGCGCGCCG
>JACRMO010000277.1 GCA_016214925.1 Gammaproteobacteria bacterium | reverse complement strand
TCGTCTTCACCCTCACCCTGTCCCTCTCCCTCAAGGGAGAGGGGACGTATAGTCTGGCGCTGCGGTAATCCGCCAGTCTTCCCCGACCTTGCGGATGTCGCGAATCTCCAACCCGCGCTTCTGCGCCATGCGCTCCAGCCCCGGCAGATGGAACAAGCCACGCGCGCCATCGCCCAATAGCACCGGCGCGACATACACGATCAATTCGTCGATCAGCCCGGCCTGCAAAAAGCCGCCGGCCAGCACCGCACCGCATTCGACCAGCACTTCGTTGATCTCGCGCGCGGCCAATGTTTGCATCACCGCGGCAAGATCGACACCGCCCTCGCCTGTCGGCACGCGCAGGACTTCCGCACCGGCCTGTTCCAGTGCCGCGCGTGGCACTGCCGCATCGCTCGCCGTCAGCACCAGCGTCTTGCCGGGTTGCGTCAACAGCTTCGCCGTCGCCGGCATGCGCAGCTGCGTGTCCAATACCACGCGCAGCGGCTGGCGGAAATCCTCGGGCCCGTGCTCGTCCAAGCGCACCGTCAACGACGGATCGTCCGCCAGGACCGTACCGATACCGGTCAGAATCGCGCTGCTGCGCGCCCGCAGACGCTGCACATCGGCGCGCGCGTGCGCACCGGTGATCCATTGCGACTCGCCGCTGGCCATGGCGGTGCGCCCGTCCAGACTCATCGCCAACTTGCAGCGCACATACGGCCGGTTGCGACGCATGCGACTGAGGAAGCCTGGGTTGAGCGCTGCCGACTCGGCCGCCAGCAGACCGCTTTCGATTTCGACGCCCGCGGCCTGTAACTGCGCCAAACCGCCGCCGGCAACACGCGGATTCGGGTCCTGCAATGCGACCACGACGCGGGCCACGTCTGCCGCGATCAACGCCTCGCTGCACGGCGGCGTGCGCCCGTGATGGCAGCATGGCTCCAGCGTCACATAGGCCGTCGCGCCGCGCGCGCGTTCACCGGCTTCGCGCAACGCATGGATCTCTGCATGCGGCTCGCCGGCGCGTTCATGCCAACCCTCGCCGACAATCGCACCGTCGCGCACCAGCACACAACCCACGCGCGGATTCGGATCGGTGGTGAACAGGCCGCGCTCGGCGAGGTGCAGGGCGCGGGCCATGTAGCGGTGATCGTCGCTCGTAAACATCACTCTGCCGTAGGTTGGGGTGAGCGTAGCGAACCCCAACAATAACCGCTGTGCGCTGGCATGCATGTTGGGGTTCATTGCATTCACCCCAACCTACATGAACTATGCCCCCCGTAGGATGGGTGAAGCGCAGCGAAACCCATCGCGGTTGTACACCGACGGGTTACGGCACACAGCGCCTCCACCCATCCTACGTACTACTTTCCTTCTTCCAGCAACGGAATCTGATCGCGCTCTTCTTCCGGCGTCGGCTCTTTTTCCAGCCGCTCGATTTCCTCGCGGAAGGCGTTCACGTCCTGGAAGCTGCGATACACCGAGGCGAAGCGCACATAGGCCACCTGATCGAGCTTGCGCAGTTCGTCCATCACCCATTCGCCCAACTGTAGCGACGGGATTTCGCGTTCGCCGCTGGCGCGCATGCGCTGCTGAATGTGGTTGATCGCGTCCTCGATGCGCTCGGTCGCGACCGGGCGCTTCTCCAGCGCGCGGACGATACCGCGCCGCAGCTTGGACTCGTTGAACGGATCGCGGGTGCCGTCGCGTTTGACGATGCGCGGCATCACCAGTTCGGCGACTTCAAATGTCGTGAAGCGCTCGCCGCAGCTCAGGCACTCGCGCCGGCGGCGCACCTGCGCGCCCTCACCGGTCAAGCGCGAGTCGATGACCTTGGTGTCTTCAGCACCGCAGAAGGGGCAGTACATACAATCCGACGTTACCGCTCATACACAGGGAAGCGCTTGCACAGTTCCAACACCTGCGCGCGCACGCGATCCTGCACGGCGACGTTCTCGACGTCGTCGAGGATGTCACAGATCCAGCCCGACAATTGCTTGGCCTCGGTTTCCTTGAAGCCGCGCGTGGTCATCGCCGGCGTGCCGATGCGGATTCCGCTGGTGACGAACGGCGATTGCGGATCGTTGGGCACGGAGTTTTTGTTCACGGTGATATAGGCATTGCCCAGCGCCGCGTCGGCGGCCTTGCCGGTGATGCCCTTGGCGATGAAGTCGACCAGGAACAGATGGTCGTCGGTGCCGCCGGAGACAATCTTATAACCGCGTTCGATCATCACCGCGGCCATGGCGCGGGCGTTGGCCAGCACCTGCTTCTGATAGTCCTTGAATTCCGGTGCGAGCGCCTCTTTGAAGGCGACCGCCTTGGCCGCGATGACATGCATCAGCGGGCCGCCCTGGGTGCCGGGGAACACCATCGAGTTGAGCTTCTTCTCGATGTCGGGATTGGCCTTGGCGAGAATCAAACCACCGCGCGGACCGCGCAGGGTCTTGTGCGTGGTGGTGGTGGTGATGTCGGCGATGGCAACCGGGCTCGGATAGATCCCCGCAGCAACCAGGCCGGCGACATGCGCCATATCGACGAACAGCAGGGCGCCGACGGAATCGGCGATGGCGCGGAACTTGTTCCAGTCCAGCGTGCGCGAATAGGCGGAGAAGCCACCGACGATCATCTTCGGCTTGTGCTCGTCGGCCAGACGCTGGATCTCGTCGTAGTCGACCAGGCCGGTGTCGGGATTCAAACCGTACTGCACGGCATTGAACAGCTTGCCGGAGAAATTCACCTTGGCGCCGTGGGTGAGATGACCACCGTGGGCGAGGCTCATGCCGAGGATGGTGTCGCCGGGATTGAGCAGCGCGAGATACACCGCGGCGTTGGCCTGCGAACCGGAGTGCGGCTGCACATTGGCGTAATCGGCGCCGAACAGCTGTTTGGCGCGGTCAATGGCGAGCTGCTCGGCAACATCGACGAACTCGCAGCCGCCGTAGTAACGCTTGGCCGGGTAACCCTCGGCGTATTTATTGGTCAGCACCGAACCCTGCGCCTGCATCACGCGCGGACTGGCATAGTTCTCCGAGGCGATCAGTTCGATATGGTCTTCCTGGCGCTGCTGCTCGCCCTGGATGGCGGCCCATAATTCCGGATCGAAGCCGGCAATGGCCATGTCTTTGCTGAACATTCCAAAACCCCTGTAAGTGGCCCGTCCCCGCCTATTCAAGAGGCAGGCCGATGCTGAATGGAGACACCCCCCACAGACTCCGGGGCGGGGCGTGAAAGGCGGCCATGATAGCCGATCCGGGGCCGGCATGCAGGCCCGGCGGGTCAGAGCATGGGGATTTGTGGCGGCATCGGGCGGGCGTGATCGTACTCGGGCATATCTGGGCGTACCTGGGCGTATTGGGCGCATCCGGCCCCGCACCCCAGGTATCAGGTGGAAACGGGGGCGGTTTGATCCGCCAAGGCCAACCGGTTACGGCCGCCGCGCTTGGCGGCATAAACGGCCAGGTCGGCCTGCTTGAACAGTTCCTCGAAACAGGTCTGCTGGCCGAGCGCCAGGGTCGCCACGCCAATGCTGGCGGTAATCCGGTGGCCCGCCGGTACGGCGGCCTCGATCTCGGCGCGCACCCGCTCGGCCTTGATCCGGGCGTCGTCCAGCGGGCATTTCACCAACAACAGTACGAACTCCTCGCCGCCGAAGCGGGCCGCGATATCGCCATCGCGACAGCTCTTGCGCAACAACGCCCCGATCTCCCGCAGCACCGCATCGCCGGCATCATGGCCATGCCGGTCGTTGATGCGCTTGAAGTAGTCCAGGTCGAGCAGCAGCAGGCTGAGCGGATACTGATGACGGTTGGCATTGGCCACCGCCTGCTGCGCCGCCTCGTGCAGAAAATGGCGGTTGTACAATCCGGTCAGTTGATCGGTGACGGCAAATTCTTCCAGTTTCTTCTGCTGTGCCCGCACCGTATCGAACAGGTGCTTGGCGGTGAGCAGGTTGGTCACGCGAGCACGCAACTCCTCCTCGATCACTGGCTTGGCAATGTAGTCATTGGCGCCCTGGCGCAGAATCTCGATGCGCCGCGCGGTATCGTCGAGGCCGGAGATGGCCAGCACCGGAATGCGATTGCGTTCGTCGTTCAGGCCACGGATCTGCCGGAGCAGGCCGACACCGCTCAGCGGACCTTCGACCAGGATATCGGTAATGATCAGGTCGTAATCCTGCCGCTGAAACTGCTCCCAGGCCACGTCGGCGCTGCTGAAGTGATCGACATTCAGACCCATTTTTTCCAGCAGGCGCAGGGTCACCGTGGCGGCCATCTGACTGTCTTCAACGTACAGCACGCGTCCCTTGACCTGGGTGAGCATGCTGCCGATCAGCTGCCTGAACGCCCGGCTCAGGTCCTCGAAGTTGGATTTGCGCAGAATCTCGGTGATACCGGCTTCCAGGCTTTCCTTGAGCGTGGCTTCCTTATCGTCGGAGGTCAGCAGCATGATCGGCAGCAAGGCCGTGGCGGCCTCGGCGCGCAGCTGGCGACACACGTCCAGGCCACTCATATCCGGCAGGCGCAGCTCTAGACACAACAGATCGTAGCTGTGCTGACGTATCGCGCGCAGGGCGGACTGGCCGTCAGCGACGTAATCGGCCTGGATATGCAGATCGCCCAATACGCTCTGGATGAGTTGCTGGTACAGCTGGGTACCAACGACAACCAGAATACGCATACGCAGTTTCCTTCGCAGTCACGTTACCCGACGGACCCACAAGATATGCCGCGCGACCGCGATCGGCAAGGAGAAGTGCACCGATAGTGGTTCCCTGCATGCATGCCGACACCCTGCCGATGGCGTCGCGTCGATAGACATGCCTACGGCGCGGACCCGGGCGCACGTGGAGTCAACGACGACTGTGCTCAGCCAGCCAGGCGCCGAGCAGATGCCCGGCCATGGGTCGACTGAGCAGAAAGCCCTGCATTTCGTCGCAACCCTGCCCGCGTAGAAATTCCAACTGCGCCGGTGTTTCCACACCCTCGGCGA
>JACRMO010000129.1 GCA_016214925.1 Gammaproteobacteria bacterium | reverse complement strand
GAACCCCGAGTGGATTTCTCGTCAGCTTGGTCACGCGGACACCCGGATGCTGTTCGAACGCTACTCACGCTTCGTGCCCAACCTGACGAGGTCGGATGGTGCCGCGATTGAACGCCTGTTGCAAACACACTTCAACAACCTTTCTGACAAGGACGGTACTCATGATTGATGTCGATAACTTCTTTAAAAGTCACGAACACACAGCGCGCAAGCTGCGCAGACGGGAGTCTGCCATGCTTGCCGAGGCACTGCTCGCACGTCACCACATTCTAGCGGAGGAACAAGGGATTGCGCATATATTATTCGACACAAACTCCCGGTCGAATCGTGCAACGCTGATTAAATGGGTTGATAGTCAACATGACGCGCTTTGCACGCACGACGTCAAGGAGAGGTTCGAGATCTTGTCTAAGGCATTACACAACATTATCCACGGTGATTTGCACTAACCCAGACAATTATTACCTTATCACCCACCATTATTATTCTTGCGAGGACATACGAATATATGTATGACACGAATTTCATCACGGGCGACACACTGATAGACTACCTCATCAGCGTTATGCATGAAGAGATTATCTCATTGACGGATTCCGACCTGACATATCAAGAGGCCGCTCGCATCATGCTTGATGTGGCGTTCATTTGCATGGAGCTTGAACAGCTGAATATGATCCAGCTTCCTGTAAATCAACTGCCGAATTGATCGACACTTGCTTCTGAGCGTAATGATACACGGTGCGTTGACACAACCGTCGCCACAATTATAGCCACCTCCAAGCACAGTCGATCATGGAGCGCCTTCTGGCACAGGCCCCGCACCCACATCGGCGACTGCATCAGCGGTGTTCATCCCAGCGGGTTGTGCACAGTGCGTCTCCCGGAGTGCATCCTCGCGCTGGCAGTAGTATTCCAAGCATTTGGTATTCACATATGACGGTGTTGACCCCGCCTTTCCAGACCAGTGGTACCACGTCGATTGCGGCACGTTTAGTCCCGTAAGCGCATACTCTTTGGGTATCGTCAGCTGCATTGACCTGAGCTGCATACTCGCAAGCCACTCCACACAGTGCACATACCAGCGCAAGGTGGTACTGGGTGAGGCATGTCCCATTAAATGCGCAAGCGCCTCCAAACTGGCGGTCGGTGACGCACCACGACCAACAAGGCTCTCTACAACCTCTGCATGATTCTCCCAGCGAGACAGGACTTTATCGATATTGTCATAACGATTTCGCTCAAACCAAGGATGCCTGCTGAAGATCAGAGACAGCGTATTGTTGGCGAATGTATGGCGCAAGCCATAGAGCCTTGCTTTTTCGTCACCCGTGACGGCCTTTAGCAGCAGATTCAAGGCTATTCGCACATTATCCGTCAGCTCATTTACATCGCGCGGATGCCCATCGAACCACAGCGATGCGTTTCCACCCGCAGCTTCTACGCATCGACGATCATTTACCCATGAACTGAGTTCGAGGTATTCTTCAGACGACAACAGAATGCGTAACGGCATATCTCGGCGGGCATTATTCGTTTTCAGACGACCGAGATGATTGATGCGCACCGCCAGTCTTGGTTCGATTCCCGCCACCAGATACCGTAGGTCATCTAGCTCCAAGCCAGCCGTCTCGCCTGGCCTCAACCCCAACCGCACACCAATAATCACAAACAACCTGAGTACACGGCGCGTTCTTTCCGATATCTGTTCGAGGTGATCGATGGCGTGCAGGATCCGTGCGATATCGTCCTCCGAATACCATTCGACCCGCGGACGCAATGATCCCCAGGCCTCAAAATGTGCTGAGATGTCAATCACCGGGAAGTCACAGTGTTCGACAAGGTAAATATGAAAGTCCCTCAGGCGGCGGACTGCGTTTTCATGATACTTATTTTTCTGTTCCTTACGCTCATTGAGCGCATCCACATATAGTTTTTCGAGATCTTCTTCATCCAAGTCGGCGAATTCACGCCCTTTGAGATACCTCATGACATAATGTGCGAATTCTGCGATGTATGCGTGTACAGTCGTTTTAAGAAGGCCATCGCCTTTTCTTTGCATATCGCGCCTACGCCCGCTAGTGAAGAGATATTCACCCCACTTGACCAGATACGGCAGAATGCTTCCCCCCTCCCGCTCGACGACCTCCCAGTCGGGCACACGCCGGTAACGCTTACCGAGATCTGCACTCGTCTCCTGTTTCATTCTTTCATACGCATTGTTCCGACGTAGCGATTTGTCATCAATACAACCAAGCTGCGAAACGACGTCATCATAACTCACAGTAGATTCCGGCAGTTTCACCGAGTGGAATATTTTTGATCGTACGGCAGGCGTCATCCCAACCGTTTCCGAAACACACTTATAGTTCTTTATAAAAACTGAATCAAACCCTTTTGCCCGCCATGCGGCGCTTATCGCACCCATGAATCCTGGTAACGTACCTATGCTTAACGAATACCCTTCCTTGGCAGTCTTCATTGCGGCGCGCATCAGCGACCACATGCTTTTGTCGTTTTCCAACGGCACCGAGATCCCATGTAACATCCACTTTATGATCAAGATCCATGTCAACTCTGTTGGATACCACGGTTGACACCATTTTTTACCATACTTCAGGTCGACAGCAGAGTCATGCGTGATAGGCGTTCTTATGTCGGCATTTCGTTCGACGAGATACCGCGCAATTGAATACAACCGCTGACCGGAGTGCGCCTCGCCCTGTATCGAGATTAAACAGAGCAGCGCACCGATTGCTTTCTTATCTTTCATGGAAAGATATGTTTCATAGGCAAGGAGCATCTCTTTATGAAAGGCCATGTAATCGACGGTCTGTTTCATAAATCACACCATCCAAGATCTTCCAACAACGTATCGATTACGGGACAGACACAGTTGATGATGTCCGCCTGCATACCCTCTGCAAAATCGGAATGCGTGTAACGGCCGCTGATGCAATGGCCCATGTACGCCTCTATCAAAGCCCAATGGACGCCATGCCTTGAAAGCATCGACCTCAGGTAATGCCGAATCAGACCTGGCATCTCTGTTATATGTACATCACCGAATACAATATTTCTTTTCGACTGACTTATCGATGGAAGGATTTTATTTTGCATGAGGTAAAAAAAGGGTGGATTACTAGGTGTTTGGATATGTTCCAAAACAGCATTACCAAATTTGCGTTCCCAAGCGCGCAGACGGACTGGGAGCGTCTTTAAATGTTCAAGATAGTAATGCCAAAGGCTTGATGCAACGCTACCGACTGGAATGGACCTCCCGTACGGGTAATCTTCTTTATTCTTGTCGTTGATTGTCGCACACAGGTCACCGGATGCTGACACTAAAATGTCGCAATACGGATTCTCTACATCGCGAGCGGAAGTAACAAATCTGAATATTTCCGAAACATACAATGTCAGCCAATTGTGGTGCGCGATAATTGATGCTAAGTATCCCCTGCCCGTTTTTTTCGATAGCCCACGCTTGATTCTGTCTACATAGGAACGCAGGTTATCCGGCGTGACGCAGCGCCCATGCCCCACCCAGGCATCGCCACAGACTATTTTATTGTCGGCCACACGATCTGTCTCGACAGATATACCCTCTAAATGATTGACGATTGCCACATGCGTGTCTTGTATCACCTGCTGGTGTATGCAGAAGTAAAAACCGGCTTTATCGGAAAAGTAGGAATCCGTCCCCGTTAATAGCGCTACATTCAGGGGATCAAGCCCAAGCCGTCCCAACGCAAAATCTGGGATAATGTTCCTGAATTTAGGCAAAGTGTAACGACGGTCAACACCATGCCCGAAGTGCTGAATCACCTGGGTCATTGCCTCCAGCAATTCTTTTATGTCGCCAGAAAATGGATAGATCTCACATGACTTGGCTTCAGTGAGCTTTCGCAGTGCCCAGCCATTGAAATACACAGCCCAACGGGACGCAAACACGATTTGGCAGTGATTTTTTGTCTTTATTAACTGATTCTCGATCTCACATGGAAGACTCGTCTTGCGTTCTGGCTTTGGATTCCGAATTAGAAATGTATTGTCTGAGGTACAATACGCCAGCCCATTGGTCGGCTCACCTGGCACCCTTACCAGTCTGAATTCATCTAGCCTCTTCTCATAAATGCTTTTGTAAATAACCAACGTGATTGCCGCTGCGATATCCTCATCGTCTATACCATTAGTTGTCTCACGCGAACGCCACTGTCTATCAAGACACTGCTGTATGTAGGACAGATCATCAGCACCCACGGTTTCAGGATTGAACGCGTACGAATTGTTACGTTTGTCAATATGGCGCATCTGCGCCGGCGGCAATTCCGATCGCTCCTGTTTAGGCTCCACATTCTGTAGTTCAGGTGGGCGATCTACTTTCATTCGCCACCTGGCGTTTCGACTAGCTTTATCACCGATTTTCATGCTCGCCCCCTTTTGATAATGCCGTCGTCGAGGTACCCAAATGGCTGGCGAGCACCCATAACGAGAATTTCTTGCGACTAATAAGCCGCCAGATCGCAGATGTATTGATATGTGACTCCGCCTGCCGCCAGAGACGACCTAACAGACCAAGGGTGTGACCCTTCCTGACCCCAAGACACATGCGGAGGATGACATCGGCAAAAATCAGATCGGTTAGCGCGGCATCGCCCAGGCCCGAGATTTTGATCACGGGTATCATGTCCTCGGGTCCGCAGCGCTGCGAATAAATCATCCAGCTCTGCACGCCAGCCACCACACGCACCGCGGTTCCACGCTTGACTATTACGACTGGCTGGATAAAGAACAGCGTTTCGAGCATGTCCCCAGCAAAGTCCCCATCGCACCAGAGGCGATCTTGATCGATCGCTTCATATAAGGAGTTCCACTTACCAAAATCGTACACACCGCCGACGTCCTTGATCGCGACTCGCGCAAATTCGACACGCATAGAGGCCACCCACAGAGCAAGGCCAATGAGGCGCACGGCTGCACACCGCGAGATTTTGTGAGCGGGGAAAGAAGATCGACTGTACCCAGCAAATCGCTGGGTAATGCAAGCAGCAGGGCAGCGGCAGGCGTTGTGCCTGCAATCAGAGGGATAAGATAATCCACTCTGCAGCTACCATCATTTAGGTTTGAGGGATCGCTACAGCCCCTCAATACCCCAAGACAAATATGCTATTCGTCCCGGAAACCCACGCGCTGGGCGTGATTGCAGTCAGTTTAATTTTTGTCACTCTGGAAGCCAAGACTTTTTCCATGCCTTTTTATCCAACGGCGAGGAAGTATGATGTTGCAAGCGCATTACGACCTTCATATAAACAGGGTAATCGGGCGCTGAGAATCGACCACAAGCGCAGCTACAAAGTGATCAGTAACCCAAAAAACCAAGCCCGCACATCCGCCCGTCATTTTAGATGCGGCGAACGTTTCCGGCAGGGGTCAAACTGACCAACTTTGTTGACCAGGCTGATTCCAAGTCCTGGGCCCAACTGCTTCGAGCATATGTATCGATAACGGTGATAATCAGGTATTAGCTGGAAAATCGGATTGAAGTCGAGCGCAGGTAGGTATATGATTAATCGTGAATTCAGATCATCTAATGCCATATGGACTCTGGTTACTGCGGTAACCAGGACGCCTTCACACGGCGGGGGTCACAGGTTCAATCCCTGTCGCGCCCACCATATTTGCCAATCAGTTACACCAACCTTCCTTCGCTGTACGGAACTCCGTACGGATCGACTATTACCTACAGACTCCTCCACTCTCGCGTGCTAGGTTTTTCGCAACAATCATAATCAATGCGAGGAGATGGGTGATGAAAACCAAGAATGGAAGGATGGGGCGTGTGTTACTGCTGGTTTTATTCATGCTGCCGGGGCTTGCGAGTGCTGTGTGTGCACAGGCAGATTTGAGAGGCACTTGGTATGTGACAGGTGTTTCGGGGAATATCCGAAGCGGCAGTTATGACGAATACGATAAATGCAAGGTCGTAATTTCATCGACAGGCACACTGATCTCGACCGGATCGGGTTGCACCGCCCGACTTGACACCGGACTGCTGACAGTACCGCTCGTAAATGGAACTTTCCGAGTTACATCAGCATGCGCAGTTAGTGGAAACATGCAGGGCTGCCTCAGAGGGATCTGCAGACGCCTTGTTCTTGAATTCGGTCAGATGTCGAGAGACAAGCTAATGTTTTCGTCCCTTGACTATGCACAAGATGATCGGACTGACGTTGGCTTCTCGATATTCATTAAACAATGAACACCGGTTTTAAAGACGTCCGGGCCATACATGCGCCGAACGGCAACTTCGCGCCCCTCCAGGTTGAAGACTATGTCGACAATCCGGTAGCGCTGGCGCATATCAAGGCATGCGTCTCGCAGTCGGAACTCGCACCGACCCATCCGCCTGCCGATAATTCTCCCGGATCGCGACCCACGCAGCATTTGCGAGTCCCTTGTCTTCGATCCGTACCAGTCATGCGAATAGCTAAACCGCTACAGAAATTACCGCCGATGAGTAGTACATTATTCACCGGCAACAACAAACGCAGCGATGCTTGAGAGCGCTAGAAGCGAAGATGTAAGGTGGTTTTTTAAGGAGGGGGCAACATGGAATGGATTATTGGCATCATTGGCCTGGTCATTTTGGCCATGATCGGCGTTCGACTGGAAAAAATATCGGGGCAACTGTCGGAAGTACGCGATTTGTTAGCCGCCATTTACGATAACACCCGGCATTAAATCGAACATGGATGGGCAAGGTTGTTCATTCTCAGCCGCCGTATCACCGAAACACTCGTCATTGAATCAGCATCAGACGCTGCTCTGAGCATGACCCTTGGCGAACTGTACGATGTTAATGAGCCGATTTAGCCTGTTCATGCACAGCTAACGAAGAACAAGAGGATTATCACCATCGTCTCGGGCTTAAATACTGCCTGAAGCGCATTGGCTCAGCCCCAGTGAAGGCGGGTCCATGGCAAACATGAAAGGCGCGGTTTTGCGCAGCGCGCTCAGCCCAAGGATATTGCGTGTATTTCCCGGCAGCACAGCCGCTTCCACATCTCGAATGATGCAGCGATCACCGATGGAGAGTTCACTGATCACATACACCGGAACCTTGCGCGTGCGGCCATCGGCCATGAGACTGGATAACTGTTTGACGAACCGGGCATGCCCTGACTTGCTCAGGATACGGATGGTTTCCTCGTTCAAGGCCAGATAACTGGCGCCGGTATCCACCATAAATTCCATTTTGCCGATACCGGCTATGCTACCGCGCACATACAGCGTATCTGTGCCCTTGTTGTGCATGGGCACGTACGTCCGCGCTGGCTCAGCCTCAGCAATGGCCAAAGCGGTCATGAATGTGAGCAGCAGAGTCGGCAGCACGCGTCGCATAGTCTGTTCCGGTAGTCATACTGATTGTTGCCTGAACAATTTGCAGCATACGTGCCATCAAGGCGTAGTCCATTTATCATGGAGTTAAACAGTGAGCGTGAGCTCGGAGCGAGATATCCCGCTCAAGACCGGTGCAGAACGCCAAATAACGCACCAGTAAAGTGCGCCTCCAGACTCACTCGGCGGAAGCCCCTCGGGGTGACCGTATCCTCTATCTCGGAGGACGCCCCGAGGACACTCGCATCCGCATCCACAATCAGGGAAGATAAATATTTTCAAGCGAACGAAAGGGGCGGCCGAGTGGTATGCGGCCACCCCTCATGATTACCCGGCGCGAATAACCTCTACCCCACCCATATACCCTTTGAGCGCATCGGGTACTGTAACCGTGCCGTCGGCCTGCTGATAATTCTCCAGAATCGCGACGAGCGTACGGCCGACGGCGAGGCCGGAACCGTTCAGCGTGTGCAGCAGCTCGGGCTTGCCGGTTTCGGGATTACGCCAGCGCGCCTGCATGCGCCGCGCCTGGAAATCCTCGAAGTTGCTGCACGAGGAAATCTCGCGGTATTTCTGCTGACCGGGCAACCAGACTTCCAGGTCGTAGGTCTTGGCCGCGGAAAAACCCATGTCGCCGCTGCACAGTGCCATCACGCGGTACGACAGATTGAGTTTCTGCAAAATCGTCTCGGCGTGGCCAGTCAATTCTTCCAACGCCTGATAGGAATCCTGCGGTCGCACGGCCTGCACCAATTCGACCTTCTCGAACTGATGCTGGCGAATCATGCCGCGCGTGTCCTTGCCGTAGGAACCGGCCTCGGAGCGGAAACACGGCGTGTGGCAGACAAACCGGCGTGGCATGGCGTCGGTGTCGACGATCACGTCGCGCAGGATGTTGGTCACGGGCACTTCGGCGGTGGGGATCAGGTAATAGCCGCGCCTATTCCCGATGAATTCGGCCAATGCGCGAGATATCTCACTATCATTATTACTTGTTGCTGCCTTTTTGAGCCGTTCGAAGAATGACACATCCTCAACATATGATCCCGCCTGAGCATTAAGTAGACAGAACAACTCAGCTTCGAACTTCGGCAACTGCCCCGTGCCGCGCAGACTGTCTGCATTGACCATGTACGGCACATAGGTCTCGGTGTAACCGTGCTGCGCGGTGTGCGTGTCGAGCATGAACTGGATCAGCGCGCGGTGCATGCGCGCCAGCGGTCCGCTCATCAGCGCGAAGCGCGTGCCGGTGATCTTGGTCGCAGTCTCGAAATCCAATTGACCGAGACCTTCGCCGATATCGACATGATCCTTGGGTGCGAAATCGAAGGCGCGTGGCTCGCCCCAGCGGCGCACTTCCTGGTTTTCTTCTTCGCCCTTACCGTCGGGCACCGAACTGTGCGGGATATTCGGAATCGCCATCAGTACCGCGTCGAGATCGAGCTGGAGCTGATCCAACTTCGCCTTGGCCGCATCGAGTTCCGCACCGAGACCGGCGACCTGTTCCATCAAGGGCGCGACATCCTCGCCCTTGGCCTTGGCCTGACCGATGGCCTTGGAACGGCTGTTACGCTCGGCCTGCAATTCCTGCGTGCGCACCTGGATGACTTTGCGCTCCTCTTCGAGCGCCTGGATACGCGCGACATCCAGCGCGTATCCGCGCCGCGCGAGTTGCGCTGCGACTTGATCGAGTTCAGTGCGTAAACGTTTCGGGTCCAACATGGTCAGTTTCCAGAGGGTTCAATAAAGTCATTTCACACCAAAGCCCGCAAAGCATATAGAGTGTGCTTTTCTCCACGTTCTTTGCGGGCTTTGGTGTCCATAACACTCAGTAAGATCTGTTGTGAATTACCGCTATCAAATCTCCAACTGCGCCGACCAGCTCAGGATATGTCCCGGCGGCACCAGTTCGCGCAGATGCGCGATGATCGCTTCGACACGATCGGGTTCGTCGAAGAACTCGATGACGATGGGCAGGTCCAGTACCGTATCGATCAACTGTGCCGAATGGATGTGACCCTCCTTGCCGAAACCGCTGATGCCGCGAAACACCGTCACGCCGCGCACTTTTTCGACATCGTGCAGCCGCGCCAACAGGCGCTGGTATTTGTCGTGCTCGGTCAGATACACGCGCACGCAGCGCACATCCAGCGTCTTCATAACTGCCTCCCGATGAATAGGCCGAGCACGGCCGCGCCGACACACAGACTCATGCTCAGAACCACGTTCGCCAACGCCTTCATGCCCTCACCCGCCTCGATCAGGTTCACCGTTTCGAGGGAGAACGTGGAAAAGGTTGTGAACGCGCCCAGCAGACCGATCATCAGGAACGGTCGCCACAACACATTGACGTCGAAACGCTCCACCAGCAGTACATACAAAAAGCCGATGGCCAGACTGCCGGCGACATTGATGAGCAGCGTGCCGTAGGGAAAATCTTTCCCCAGCCATGCGGCAACACCGCTGGCGACCCAGAAGCGCAACAACGCCCCGAGGGCGCCGCCGGCGGCGATGGCGACGAGTTGGTTCACGAGTCCCGACTGTTGTTCGTTTTCATTGCGGTTATGGTACAACAGACTTGGTTGCGTTGCCTCGGCAGGCTAAAATCCGTTCACACCGAAGGGCGCAAAGAACGCCAAGAATAATCAATTGAGTTGTCTTTGCGCACTTTGCGCCCTTCGGTGTGCAATCGTCATTTCTTCCCCGCCTTGCGGTCCAGCTCGCGCAGATGGGCGAGCTTCTCGGCGATCTTGATCTCCAGGCCGCGCGGCACCGGCTGGTAGTAGCGCCGCTCCGGCATTTCCTCGGGGAAATAGCATTCGCCGGCGGCATAGGCCTCCGGTTCGTCGTGGGCGTAGCGGTAACGGTCGCCGTAGCCCAGCTCCTTCATCAGTTTGGTCGGCGCGTTGCGCAGGTGTAGCGGCACGTCCAGCGAGCCGTATGCCTGGGCGTCGCGGCGCGCCTGGTTGTAGGCCACATACACGGCATTACTCTTGGGCGCGCAGGCGAGATAGACGATAGCCTGCGCCAGCGCCAGCTCCCCTTCCGGACTGCCGAGGCGTTCCTGCACATCCCAGGCGCTCATGACCAGGCCCAGCGCGCGCGGATCGGCGTTGCCGATGTCCTCGCTGGCCATGCGCACGATGCGCCGCGCCAGATACAGCGCGTCGCAACCGCCATCGAGCATGCGTGTCAGCCAGTACAGCGCCGCGTCCGGATCGGAACCGCGCACGGATTTGTGCAGTGCGGAGATCTGATCGTAGAACGCCTCGCCGCCCTTGTCGAAGCGGCGCACGCCGCCGACGATGACTTCGTTGATGACGGTATCGGGGATAGCTTCACGACCCTGCTCGTCCGGTTCGGCCAGATCGGCGGCGATTTCCAGCAGGTTCAGCAGGCGGCGCGCATCACCGTCGGCGGCTTGCGCCAGACGCTGACGGAGTTCATCGGCGAGATACAGATGACGCGCGCCCAAGCCGCGTTCCACATCATGCAGAGCGTGCTCGATCAGACCAAGCAGATCGGCCTCTTCGAGACGTTTGAGTACATAGGTGCGCGCACGCGACAGCAGCGCGTTGTTGAGTTCGAAAGAAGGATTCTCGGTGGTCGCACCGACGAACAGAATCGTACCGTCTTCGATATGCGGCAGGAACGCATCCTGCTGCGCCTTGTTGAAGCGATGCACCTCGTCGACGAACAGAATGGTCTGGCGACCGTAGGCTTCGCGCAGCGTGCGTGCTTGATCGACAGCCGCGCGGATATCCTTTACGCCGGCGAGCACCGCCGACAGCGTGACGAATTCCGCGCCGGCGGTATGCGCCAGCAAGCGCGCGAGCGTGGTTTTGCCCGTGTCTCCCCCAAAGCGTTGGGGGAGAGGGTGCAGGGTGAGGGGGCCGGTGTACTTGCCGAGACCGCCCACCCTCACCTCAGCCCTCTCCCGCCCAAGCGGGAGAGGGAGAAATTCCCTCTCCCCGATACGGGGAGAGGGTTAGGGTGAGGGGCGATAAGATCAGGGCATTTCACCGATGACATCCACGCCGGCCGGCGGCGTGAAATCGAACAACACGGCCGACACGCCGCCGTTGCGATTCAGATCGCTGAAGCGGATCAGTGTCGTCTGGTCGAAGGCGTCGACCAGTTCCATGGCCACCAGCGTACCGTGTACGAATCCCAGCCGCAGTTGGTTGAACTGCGTATCGCCGAGACCATTTTTGGATTTCGGCGTGAGTTCGAACCAATCCTCGCTATCACGCGCGGGCAGTGGCGCGATATTGAACAGATCGCCCGGTTGCTCCTCGGCACTCAACAGCAAGGCCGGCGTGCCGGCCAGCGCATCGCTCTGCGGCTTGACCGTGGCCTGCTCCAGATCGGCGTCGTAGGTCCACAAGTGTTGCCCGTCGCCGAGCACCAGTTGTTCATAGGGCGTGACGTAGTCCCAGCGGAATTTGCCGGGGCGCTGGATCGTGACCTTACCGCTCGCGTTCTGCGTCACGATACCTTTCACGTCGGTGATGGTTTGGTCGAAGTTGGCCGTCAAGTTGTGCAGGCCGGTGAAGAATTGTTCCAGCGACGTCGAGCCGGCATCGGCGGCGTGAGCGCCGGACAGCAGACTCCACAGCAGCAGGCTCGCCAGTCCGCGCACGATGTTCGTCATTTCAAACGACCTCTTCATGTCATTCCGCGAATCTCGTAGGTTGGGGTGAGCGCAGCGAACCCCAACGATCCGCGATGTTGGGGTTCATGTACATTCACCCCAACCTACAGGGCATTTGTTTCAATCCGCCGGTGGCGCGGCGACCAGCACTTCGCGGCTGCCGTTGGATTGCAGCGGGCCGACGATGCCGGCCATTTCCATGGTCTCGATCATGCGCGCGGCGCGGTTGTAGCCGATCTTGAGGCGACGCTGCACACCTGAGATCGACGCACGCCGGCTTTCCGTGACGATGCGCACCGCCTGGTCGTAGAGCGGATCGGATTCGCTGTCGCCGCCACCGCCGCCGAAGCCCATTTCGCCGGGCAGTTCGCCGCCGGGCGTGTCGCCCTGCAAAATTTCTTCGAGATAATCCGGCGAGGAATTGCCCTTGAGGTGATCCACCACGCGATGCACTTCCTGATCGGAGACGAAGGCGCCGTGGATGCGCACCGGCAAACCGGTACCCGGCGCGAGATAGAGCATGTCGCCGTGACCGAGCAGCGCCTCGGCACCCATCTGATCGAGAATCGTGCGCGAGTCGATCTTGCTCGACACCTGGAAGGCGATGCGCGTCGGGATGTTCGCCTTGATGAGACCGGTGATGACATCCACCGACGGCCGCTGCGTGGCAAGGATCAAGTGAATACCGGAGGCACGCGCCTTCTGCGCCAGACGCGCAATCAACTCTTCGACCTTCTTGCCTACGACCATCATCATGTCGGCCAACTCGTCGATGAGCACGACGATGTACGGCAGACGTACGAGGTCCGGCGGCGGCGCGGTGGGGTCGAGGTGTTCTTCCGGCTTGTAGAGCGGATCGGGGATCGGCTCGCCGTTGTCTTCGGCGTCCTTGACCTTGCGGTTGTAACTGGCGATGTTGCGCACGCCCAGCGCGGCCATGAGTTTGTAACGCCGTTCCATTTCGGCGACACACCAGCGCAGCGCGTTGGCGGCCTCCTTCATGTCGGTGACCACCGGCGTGAGCAGGTGCGGGATGCCTTCGTAGATCGACAGTTCCAGCATCTTCGGGTCGATCATAATCAGACGCACGTCGGACGGCAGCGTCTTGTACAGCAGACTCAGGATCATGGCGTTGACCGCCACGGATTTACCCGAGCCGGTGGTGCCCGCGACCAGCAGATGCGGCATGCGTGCCAGATCGACCACGGTCGGATGTCCGGAAATATCCTTGCCGAGCGCGAGCGTCAGCGGTGAACTCGCCTCTTCGTAATCCTGCGATTTGATGATCTCGGACAGCGCGACGATTTCGCGCTTCTCGTTGGGAATCTCCAGACCGATAACGGATTTGCCGGGGATCACCTCGACCACGCGCACGCTGATGGTCGACAGCGCACGCGCAAGATCCTTGGCGAGATTGCTGATCTGGCTGACCTTCACGCCCGAACCGGGTTGCAGTTCGAAGCGCGTAATGACCGGGCCGGGACTGACCGCGACCACTTCGGCCTCGACACCGAAGTCGGCGAGTTTCATCTCCACCAGGCGCGACATCGCCTGCAAGGCTTCCTCGGAGTAACCGCCCACACTGGGGCGCGCCTCATCGAGCAAGGCCAGCGGCGGCAGTTCGGAATCCGAAGGCGGCTCGAACAGCGGCACTTGGCGCTCCTTCTCCATACGCTCGCTGGGTTCGACCCTTTTGACGACCGGTTCGATGCGCGGCGGGGGGCGGTTCTCGACCTTCTTCTGTTCCTCGCGCACGACCTCCTGACGTTCCAGGCGCCGCTGCCGGCTGGCGAGGTAATCCTGCAACTCGTCGATGCGTTCGCGCGCCCAGACGACGAAGCGCAGTGTCCAACGTCCGGTGCGGTCGATAACCATCAGCCACGACAGGCCCGTGAACAGGGTCATGCCGGCCAGGAACAGCGCCAGCAGGAACAAGGTGCCGCCGACATCGCTGAATGGGTGCATCAGATCCCTGCCGATCAGATCGCCGAGGATGCCGCCGGCGGACAGCGGCAACACGCCGGGACCGATGGTCAGATGCAAACTCGCCAACCCGCAACCGGCGCCCAGCGTCAGCAGGAAGCCCAGCCAACGCAGGGCCAATGTGTGGTAATCGATGTCGCCGTCCTGGGTACGGCCACGGAAGATCAGCCAGCCGCTGTAACCGACCATGATCGGAAACAGCACGGCCAGGAACCCGAACAGATACAGGGAGACATCGGCGAACCACGCGCCTGCCACCCCGCCGATGTTATGCACGGCACCGCGCGGCCCGGTGTGCGACCAGCCCGGGTCTGTGTTGTGGTAACTCAGCAGCGACACCAGCAGATAGACGGCAATCGCGCTGAGCACGATCAAGGCGCCTTCGCGGACACCGCGACTGACCTGATGCCGCAGCGGTGCGGCGTTGGGGTTTTTCTTGCGTGCCTGTGCCAAGTGAGATTCTAAGCCCTGGAAAAAGTGCTGCGATTGTATGTGTGATGGCTGCCAATGACCACCCACTCGGATCGCCTCATGCAAACGCCGCCTTCACCGCCGGATGCACAAGGGCACCCTTCTCCACATTGATGCCTCGCGCCAGCGCCGGATCGTCGCGCCAGTGCGGATCGCCCGCCAGCTTCAGGGCATAGGGCAGGATCGCCGCGGACAGGGCCTGTGCGGCGCTGCGCGGGACGGCACCGGGCATGTTGGTGACGCAGAAGTGCACGACGCCATCGATCGTGTAGGTCGGCGCGGCGTAGGTGGTCGGGCGGGTGGTCTCGATGCAGCCACCCTGGTCGACGGCGATGTCGACGATCACACTGCCCGGCGTCATGCCGCGCACTTGGTCATGACTCACCAGATGCGGCGCCCGCGCACCGGGCACCAGCACGGCGCCGACCAGCAGATCGGCCGCGCGCACGGCCTGGTCGACGGCATCGGCATAGGGATATAACGCGGTCACATTCGGGCCCAGTGCGCGCATCGCAACCAGGCGTTCGTGCTGGCGGTCGAAGACGGTAACTTGCGCGCCCATGGCCGCGGCCATGAGGGCCGCGTTGCCACCGGCCTGACCCGCACCGATCACCGTGACTTTGCCGCGCTCGGCCGCCGGCAGACCGCCGAGCAAAATGCCCTTGCCGCCCTGCGGTTGGTGCAACAGATGCGCGCCGATCTGAATCGCCAGTCGGCCGGCAATATCGCTCATGGGCGCGAGCAGCGGCAGCGCGCCATTGATCTCGACGGTTTCGAAGGCCACGCCGGTCAGGCCGATGGCCAATAGATGTTCGGTGAGTTCGCGGCTGGCCGCGAGATGCAGATAGCAGAACAGGGTGTGCTCGGCGCGCAGCCAGCGCAGGTCGCCGTCGACCGGTTCTTTGACCTTTACGATCAGCTCGGTGCGCGCATAAAGTTGTTCGGCGTCGGGCAGAACGATCACGCCCAACGCACTGTAGGCCGCGTCGGGATAACCGGCCTGAACACCGGCGCCGCGTTCGACGAACACCGCATGGCCCGCGCGCACGAGGTCGGCACAGGCGGCGGGGATCAGGCCAACCCTACCCTCCAGCGGTTTAATTTCCTTCGGCACCCCGATGCGCATCACCGCTCCTTTACCCTCGCAGTCAAAGTCCCTAGGATACCCGGCCTAGACATACCCGCTCATTCCCGCTTGCGCGGGAATGACGAACCGAATAGCGCACAGCGGAGCGAGTATACATGAGCACCCCCAAGCACTGCCGTCTCCTGATCCTGGGTTCCGGCCCGGCCGGCTACACCGCCGCCATTTACGCCGCCCGCGCCAACTTGAAACCGGTGCTGGTTACCGGTATGGAACAAGGCGGTCAGCTCATGACCACCACCGAGGTCGAGAACTGGCCGGGCGGCGCGCACGACTTGCAAGGTCCGGCGCTGATGGAGGCGATGCGTGAACATACCGCGCGCTTCGACTGCGAGATCGTGTTCGACCACATCCACACTGTCGATCTCAAGCAGCGCCCGTTCACGCTCACCGGCGATTCCAGTGTCTATACCTGCGATGCGCTGATCATCGCCACCGGCGCCTCGGCGCAATACCTCGGCCTGCCGTCTGAAGAGACCTTCCGGGGCAAGGGCGTGTCGGCCTGCGCGACCTGCGACGGCTTCTTCTACCGCAAGCAGAATGTCGCCGTGATCGGCGGCGGCAACACCGCCGTCGAAGAAGCGCTGTATCTCGCCAACATCGCCGAGCATGTCACCCTGGTGCATCGCCGCGACGCGCTACGTTCGGAAAAGATTCTGCAGGATCGGCTGTTCAAGAAGGTCGCGGAGGGCAAGGTTACGATCGAGTGGAATCATGTGCTCGACGAGGTACTCGGTGATAAATCGGGTGTGACCGGCATGCGCATCAAGAATGTGAAAGATGGCTCGACCAAGGACGTTGCGCTGATGGGCGTGTTCATCGCCATCGGCCATAAGCCGAATACGCAGATCTTCGAGGGTCAGTTGGACATGCGGCACGGTTATATCCGTGTCAAAGGCGGCGTCGAGGGCGACGCCACCGCGACCAGCGTAACGGGCGTGTTCGCCGCCGGCGACGTCGCCGACCACATCTACCGTCAGGCCGTCACCTCGGCCGGCACCGGCTGCATGGCGGCGCTGGACGCGGAACGTTATCTGGATGCGCTGGCCGCCAAGGGCTGATGCCGCCTAAATCCACAGGTCGGGTTCACCTTGGCACAAGAGCGCAGCATAACCCGACAGAGGTTGTGCGACGATGTTGGGTTACGGCGCTGCGCGCCTAACTCAACCTACACTGTTCATCTCAAGTCGGCGCCGAACCTGATGCAACTGCGCATCATCGATAAGCTCGATACGATCCCGGCCGCGGACTGGAATGCGCTGGCCGGCGAGCGCAATCCGTTTCTCGCGCATGAATTCCTGAGCGCACTGGAACATCATCAGTGCGTCGGCGAACGCTACGGCTGGCTGCCACGGCATTTGGCGGTGTACGACCACGAGCGGCTGGTCGGTGCGGTGCCGCTGTACCTCAAGGACAATTCCTACGGCGAACTGGTGTTCGATTGGGCCTGGGCCGATGCCTATCAACGCGCCGGCCTGCGCTATTACCCGAAGGCTGTTGTCGCCATTCCCTACACGCCCGCCACCGGGCCGCGCTTGTTGCTGCATCCGGATACCGATGCCGAGCAGGTGAGCAATCTACTGATCGACGGCGCGCTGGAGTTGTGCCGCGAATTGCAGTTGTCCTCGCTGCACTGGCTGTTCACCGACGCCGCCGATACCGCACGCTTGCAGGCGCGCGGACTGTTGCTGCGCAAGGGCGTGCAGTTCCACTGGCACAATCAGGGCTACCGCGACTTCCAGGATTTCCTCGACACCTTCACCGCGGAGAAGCGCAAGAAGCTCAAGCGCGAGCGTCGACGGGTGGTCGAACAGGACATCGAACTGCGTGTGGTACATGGCCACGAGGCCAGCGACGAAGAATGGCGGACGGCACATGCCTTCTACGCCTCGACCTTCGACCGCAAATCCGGCATGGCCACGTTGAGTCTGGAATTCTTTCGCGAGATCGGACGAACGATGGGCGAACGGGTCGTCTTGGTGTTCGCCTATGCGGTTAATCAACCCGTCGCCTGCGCCATCAATCTGCGTGGAGCGGATGCGCTGTACGGTCGGCACTGGGGGTGCAGCGACGACTACCACAGCCTGCACTTCGAGGCCTGTTACTATCAGGGCATCGACTACTGCATCCGCCATGGACTCAAACTGTTCGAGCCCGGCGCACAAGGCGAACACAAGATCAGCCGCGGTTTCGTGCCAACAGCGACCTGGTCGGCGCACTGGATCGCCGACGAGCGCTTCCGTGTCGCCATCGCGGACCATGCGCAACGC
Organism: Gammaproteobacteria bacterium; assembly: GCA_016214925.1. Taxonomy (GTDB): domain Bacteria; phylum Pseudomonadota; class Gammaproteobacteria; order Thiohalobacterales; family Thiohalobacteraceae; genus JAHJQQ01. Next base: position 645 of record JACRMO010000129.1, on the reverse strand, counting down.
GAGGAACGCGCCATGAGCGATTACACCGACGAATTGCACGAACATGTGCCCTATCGCAAATGATTCACATCAGTCACCCTGAGAGATCAATTCCACCTGCATCTTCCTTATACTTGGGGAATTGCCAAGGGGGAATGCGGAAGAAATCCAATCGGAATAATGTCGGAACGACATCCTTGCCGATGAGGGGTTGCAAGGGGAGAGAAAGGATTCTCTCCCCTTGCGGTCAGCCCGCGCAGGACTTGTCCGAGCAGGCGGAATAAACAATGAGCGGCCGCGCGCCCTACTGGCTCGATCCCCACGATTCGACTGCGCCATTTCCGCCTGTGGAACTGGCATTGCGCGATCCCGACGGACTGCTCGCACTGGGCGGAGATCTTTCAGCGGAACGTCTGCTCACCGCCTACCGGCACGGCATCTTCCCCTGGTATAGCGCGGGTCAACCGATCCTGTGGTGGTCACCGGACCCGCGCATGGCACTGCGACCCGGCGCGTTGAAAATTTCCCGCAGCCTGCGCAAGACGCTGCGCAAGGGCGGGTTCCGCATCAGCCTGGATGAAAATTTTCCAGCAGTGATGGCGGCCTGTGCCGAACCGCGCGCAGACGCGCAAGGTACTTGGATTACAGACGACATGTACCATGCCT
>JACRMO010000288.1 GCA_016214925.1 Gammaproteobacteria bacterium | reverse complement strand
GTTTGTTGTCAGGAGCGTTTCAGGCGTTTGCTCGAGGGCGATAGGCTGATGTGCATCACCTTCATGTTCCGGAGTAAATCGGGCGAGACGATTCATTTGGCCGGCGATTGCGGTGCGCTTATCAAGGATGGAACAATCATCTCGACACGCGGCATATTCAAAAATATCTCGGCGACTGTCGAGGCGGAAAGCGCGCTGAAAGTCAGTGAGGCCCGATACCAGACACTTTATGAAAATTCGCCTGACATCTTCACGACCATCAATACAGCAGGCGAGATCCTGTCGATCAACCGAATGGGCGCCAGCATGCTCGGCTACGAGGTGAACGAGCTGATCGGCGAGTCGGCCTCCAAGGTGATTCACCCCGAGGATCAGCGGGTCGTGTTCGCGCATGTCGAGAAGCAGTTTACCGCGCCCGGCCCCGATCCCGGGATCGAGTACCGGAAGCTCAGGAAGGATGGCTCGATTTTCTGGGTGCATCAGCGCGTCACGCTGGATCCGGATACCAGGGTGCCGCGCCTGCTGGTGATCTGCCGCGATGTCACGGAACGGCGCAACCTGGAAGAACGGCTTGCGCATCAGGCGGCGCATGACATCCTCACCAATCTGATCAATCGCCGAGAATTCGAGCGACGATTACAACGGATATTGTTCAGTGTTCCCGAGCCGGGAGATGGGCATATCCTGTGTTTTCTCGATTTGGATCAGTTCAAAATCATCAATGACACATGCGGGCATATTGCCGGCGACGATCTTTTGCGCCAAGTTGCGGCGTTGCTGCAGGGGCAAATGCGTGCGCGGGATACGCTCGCCCGTATCGGTGGGGACGAATTCGTGGTGTTGATGGAGTATTGCTCCATGGACAGGGCTTTGCGCTTGGCCGAGAAGATTCGGGCGACGCTTCAGGATTTTCAGTTTTATTGGCGATCCCGGCGGTTTTCGATCGGCGCCAGTATTGGGCTCTTGCCTATTCAGACGGGACTAAGCATAACGGATACGATCGCTTTGGCTGATGCGGCATGCTACACCGCCAAGAAAGAAGGTGGGAATCGTATCCATGTCTCTTGCCCGGACGATTCTCTTATCTGAGTCTGCGTGCAGGCTCCCGCTGCAGGGCTGTCTGGAAATCATGACAGTTATCTACGTCCGTTCGGGCTGAGCCTGTCGAAGCCTCGTTGGGATTCGGGCAACCCTTCGACAGGCTCAGGGCGAACGGACGCTTCAACCTACAACCACAACATGCACCCCGTCTCGAACGGGTGGCTGAGCAGTTTGTGGGTGGGGAACATGCGCAGTTTGTAGTATTGCAGGCCGGCGAGCGGCGGGATGAGGTCGAGGCGGAACAGGGTTTCGCCGATGCTGCTGGTGCCGGCCGGGGCGAAGTCGAAATGCGATTGGGCGATGAATTCGCCGTGCGCATCTTCGGTGCCGACGACACATTCGACGCGCACATCGCTGGCACTGAGGTCGTGCAACTGCACGGCGACGGTGATCGGCAGGGTGTGGCCCGAGGTGATCGCGTCGGGTAGTTTGTCGCTGAGGTGCAAGGACACCCGCGGCCAGGTGCGGCGTACCTTGGCCTTCCATTCGGCGAGTTCGCGTGCGCCGTTGAATTGGTTGCCGGCCAGTTTGCGGCATTGACCGTTGGCCGCGCTGTAGAACTCGCGGATGTAGTCCATCACCATGCGCATCGAATTGAACTGCGGCAGGATGGATTTGATCGACGCCTTGGACATGCGCACCCAGCCCTCGGAATAGCCGTGGCCGTTGCGTTGGTAATAGAGCGGTATGACTTGGCGCTCGATGATGTCCAACAGTTCGGTGCCTTCCTCATGATCGCGGTAGCCGGCGTCGTATTGCTGGCCGTGCGGCGCGATCGCCCAGCCGTTTTCGCCGTTGTAGCCTTCGCCCCACCAGCCGTCCAGCACGCTGAGGTTGATGACGCCGTTCAAGCCGGCCTTCTGGCCCGAGGTGCCGCTGGCTTCCATCGGATATTCCGGCGTGTTCAGCCACACGTCCACGCCAGTGACGAGTTTACGCGCCAACGCCATGTCATAACCTTCGATGAGGATGATGCGGCCGATGAATTCCGGGCGGCGGGCGAACTCGTGGATCACCTGGATCAGATGCTGACCGGGCAGATCGTTCGGATGGGCCTTGCCGGCAAACATGAACAGCACCGGGCGACCGATATCATTCAACATTCGCTCCAGACGTTTCGGGTCCGAGAACAGCAGGGTCGCGCGCTTGTAGGTGGCGAAGCGGCGCGCAAAACCGATGGTCAGAATGTCGGTCTCGTGCGGCGACAGGTATTGGGTCATGCGGTCGATGAGCGCATCGGAATAACCGTTGCGCCGGTATTGCAGGCTCACGCGCCGACGCACGTCTTCCAGCAGTTCCGCCTTGAGCGATTGACGCAAACTCCAGAAGCTGTGATCGGGGATGTGATCGATGCGTTCCCAATAGGCGTCGTTGATGAGTTCGTTGCGCCATTCGCGGCCGAAGCGCATGTCGTAGAGATTCATCCAGTCGCGCGCCAGGAAGGTCGGCACGTGCACGCCGTTGGTGACGTGGCGGATGGGATTCTCGCGATGCGGGATCTGCGGCCAGATGTAGCTTTCCATTTGCGAGGCGACTTGGCCGTGAATGCGGCTGACGCCGTTATGGAAGCGGGAGATGCGCAACGCCAGCGCGGTCTGATTGAAGCCGTTCTGGTTGCTGGGGCTGGCGCCGAGCTGGAGGAATTCCTCCATGCCGATGCCGAGTTCCGGGATGTAATCGGCGAAGTAGGCGCTGATCAGGTTGTGATCGAAGATGTCGTGACCGGCGGCGACCGGGGTGTGCGTGGTGAACACCGTGCCGGCGGCGACCATTTCCAGCGCGGCGGCGAAATTCATCTGGCCCTTGCGCACCCACTCGCGGCAGCGTTCCAACACTTGGAATGCGGCGTGACCTTCGTTGATGTGCCATACCGTCGGCTTCAGGCCCAGGGCGCGGATGGCGCGCACGCCGCCGATGCCGAGCACGATCTCCTGCTGGATGCGGGTGGTGATATCGCCACCGTAGAGCTGATAGGTGATGGCGCGATCGGCGTCCTGGTTTTCCGGCAGGTCGCTGTCGAGCAGGTATAAGGTGATATGACCGGCCGTGGCCTTCCACACCTTGAGCATGACCCGGCGGCCGGGCATGTCGACGAACACATGCACTTCCTGGCCGTTGTCGAGCGTCGCCGGCTTGATGGCCAGGTTGGCGAAATTGGTCGGGGTGTAATGCGCGATCTGATTGCCGTGGCCGTCGATGGTCTGGTTGAAATAACCTTGACGGTACATCATGCCGACGCCGACGAAGGGTATGCCTAAGTCGCTGGCCGCCTTGCAGTGGTCGCCGGCGAGAATGCCCAGGCCGCCGGAATAGATCGGCAAGCTCTCGTGCAGACCGAACTCGGCGCAGAAATAGGCGACCAGATCGGTCTCGGGGTCGAGGTACTCTTCGATGCCGGCGCGCAGTTTTTCCTGATGATAGGTGTCGAAGCTCGACAGCGTGCGGTTGTAATCCTCGAGGAACACGCGGTCCTCGGCGGCATCCTCCAGGCGCTGTTGCGACACACGGCGCAGGAACAGCTTGGGGTTGTGGCCGCTGGTTTCCCACAGATTGCGGTCGAGGCGGAAGAACAGGCCGCGCACTTGGCGGTCCCAGCTGTACATCAGGTCTTCGGCGAGCTCCTGCAGGCGGCTCAGGCGGCCGGGCAGTTTGGGTTGAACCTCGATGGAAAAGCGTGTGCCTACCATAATGTCATCGTCACTCTTGAGGGGATGCGCCGGTCTGGCGTCAAAATTTTTGGGTTAATCGCTCGAACCCGGAAGTTAGCAGGTTCCATGCCAGTAACCTATGCGCGGAGTCCGCGCGGAGGGAACGTTAAATTTAGATCGTCTGCGAGGCAGACATCCTCGCCGGCGACCAAAGGGGAGTGCTGCGCTACCCCCCTTTGGAAACCCCAAGCGCTTAAGCACCCGCGGCTTGCCGCGGGGTGTTGCAATTCATATGGTGCCGGGAGCGAGACTCGAACTCGCACACTGTTACCAGCGGTGGATTTTGAGTCCACTGCGTCTACCGATTCCGCCATCCCGGCCTGCCATCCGATCCGCGATGGCTGCTCGGGGATCGGCACGGGCGGTAGTATAAGCCATCCGAACGGATCGGCAAGCCGTGCTGTGCTACCATCCCGCGCCATGCAACGCAGTGATTTTTCCTTCGCGCTCCCACCCGAACTGATTGCCCAGGCCCCGCTCGCCGAGCGCGCGGCGAGCCGCTTGTTGTGTGTGGATGCGGGCGGCCATATCGGCGACCGTGGCTTTCGTGAGCTGGCGGAGCTGTTGCATCCGGGCGATCTGCTGGTGCTCAACGATACGCGGGTGATCCCGGCGCGGCTGCACGGACACAAGGCCAGCGGCGGGCGGATCGAGGTGCTGGTCGAGCGTGTGCTGGATAGCCGGCGCATCCTCGCCCAGGTGCGCGCCAGCAAGACGCCCCGCGACGGAGCGCATTTGCACCTGGAAGGTGCCATCGAGGCACGGGTACTGGGGCGCGAGGGTGAGTTCTTCGTGTTGGAATTCACTGGCGAGGATGCTGTGCTCACCCTGCTCGAACGGCACGGCCACATGCCTCTGCCACCGTATATCACGCGTGCCGATGCGGCCGCCGATCGCGAACGCTATCAGACGGTGTTCGCGCGTGAACCCGGCGCGGTGGCCGCACCGACCGCCGGTCTGCATTTCGATGCCGCCATGCTCGCGCAACTCGGCGAGCGGGACGTCGAGATCGCCTATGTGACCTTGCACGTCGGTGCCGGTACTTTTCAGCCGCTGCGGGTCGAGCGCTTGGACGAGCATGTCATGCATGCCGAACGTGTCGAGGTTGGCGCGGCGACCTGTGAACGGATTGCCGCAGCCAAGGCGCGCGGCGGCCGCGTGGTCGCGGTCGGTACGACGGTTGTGCGCAGTCTGGAGACGGCGGCGCAATCGGGTATGTTGCAACCTTATATGGGTGAGACGCGGTTGTTCATTACGCCGGGTTTCGAATTTCGCGTCGTCGATGCGCTGGTCACGAATTTTCATCTGCCGGAATCGACGCTGCTGATGCTGGTGTGCGCGTTCGGCGGGTATGAGCCGGTCATGCGTGCCTACCGGCATGCGGTGGAACAGCGTTACCGGTTCTTCAGTTATGGCGACGCGATGTTTTTGGAGCGAAGCGCGTCGTAGTCGGATGCAGGTCCACAAGATCGAATTCTGACTTTGGGTATTAGCTGCCGGCGGGTCATTCCCTGTCACCTTCACGTTGCACGAGGCGACGCCAGGGAACGACCCGCCGGCAGCTGCATGCGTTCTACGTTCGGGACTGTTATGAACTTCGAGATACAACACACAGACGGTCATGCGCGACGCGGCACATTGACGTTCCCGCGCGGGCGCGTCGACACGCCGGCGTTCATGCCAGTCGGCACCTACGGCACGGTCAAGGCGATGACGCCGGAGGAGGTCGCCACCACCGGCGCGCAGATTATCCTCGGCAACACCTTTCATTTGATGCTCCGTCCGGGCGTGGAGATCATGCAGGCGCACGGCGATCTGCACGACTTCATGCACTGGCCGGGGCCGATCCTGACCGACTCCGGCGGCTTTCAGGTGTTCAGCCTCGGCGATCTGCGCAAGATCACCGAAGCAGGCGTGACCTTCCGCTCGCCGATCAACGGTTCAAAGGTGTTCCTCGGTCCCGAGGAATCCATGGCCGTGCAGCGCGCGCTGGGTTCGGACATCGTGATGATCTTCGATGAATGCACGCCGTATCCGGCGACCAAGGATCAGGCGCGTCGCTCGATGGAATTATCGCTGCGCTGGGCGCGGCGTTCGCGCGATGCACACGATGCACAGGGATGTGCGAGTGCCGCGGGAGGCACGAGCCCCGGGATGGGCGAAGGTAGAACAATGCAGGAGCAATTGGCGAGGATGCCGGAAGCGGCGGGTGACAACCCATCCGCGCTGTTCGGCATTGTGCAGGGCGGCATGTACCCTGATCTGCGCGCAGAATCGCTGGCCGGGCTGACCGGCATCGGCTTCGACGGCTATGCCATCGGCGGCCTGTCAGTGGGCGAGGGTGAGGCCGAGCGCCTGCATATCCTCGATAATCTGATGCCACGCATGCCCGCCGACCGGCCGCGCTATCTCATGGGTGTGGGCCGACCGGAGGATATCGTCGAGGCGGTGCGTCGCGGCGTGGACATGTTCGATTGCGTGATGCCGACGCGCAATGCGCGCAACGGCCACTTGTTCACCCACAGCGGCGTGGTCAAGATCCGCAACAGCGCCCACCGCACCGACACCGGGCCGTTGGACCCGGAGTGCGCCTGCTACACCTGCCGCAACTACAGCCGGGCCTACCTGTACCACCTGGACAAGTGCAACGAGATTCTGGGTGCGCGGCTGAACACCATTCACAACCTGACCTATTACCAGACCCTGATGCAGGGCCTGCGCGCGGCCATCGCCGCCGGGGGCTTGGAGGCCTATGTGGCGGATTTCTACCGCAGGCGCGACCGGGCCGTCCCGGCTATGCCATAATACCGGCCGTTTTGCCGGTCCGTGCCGGCACCCGTTCGAGACCGAGTAAGGAACCGACTATGAGCTTCTTCATCT
>JACRMO010000128.1 GCA_016214925.1 Gammaproteobacteria bacterium | reverse complement strand
TGCAATTGCGCGGCGCAGTCGCGCAGATTGCCTTGCAGCAAATCCAGCACATGGTCACGCGCCGCGGGACCTTGCACGGCGATCATGGCGCAATCCGGACGCGCCCGCACCGAGACGCCGAACGACTGCGCCTGCTGCTTGAGCCAAGCCAGATCTTTGTCGCGGGTTCCGGCATTGACCACCATGCGAAAGAAATCCTCGCGCACGAAGTACACGATCAGATCGTCGATAACGCCACCGCGTTCGTTGAGCATGCAGCTGTACAGCGCCTTGCCCGGCGCCTGCAGGCGATCGATGTTGTTGGCGAGAAGCTTGCGCAGAAACGCGCGGGTGTGTTCGCCGGACAGATCCACGACGCACATATGCGAGACGTCGAACATGCCGGCGGCGCGGCGCACGGCGTGATGCTCTTCGATCTGGGAGCCGTAATTGATGGGCATTTCTCAGGTTTGTGGACAGAGGGGCGGGGGAAATTGGGGGCAGAGTCGAATTAGTGACTCGGGGCGATACAACTCAGCCGCAGTGTTTGAATTCGACTCTGACCCCAATTTCCCCCGCCCCTCTGTCCACAAACCTGAGAGTATTAACATCAGCCGTGACAGCGCTGATGTTCTGGCCCCTTCGGTGGGCACGTTTGATAACGGGCCGCTCTCCAGAGTCAACGTACCGTGGTGGTCCTTTTGCCTGAGCGTTTCCGGGCGTGTTGCGCCTTCGGCGGCCCGGATGCACGGATGACTCCGTGACCTTAGGCTCTCTCCCACGACGGCCTGCGTTGAGGGTGCCGACTATAACTGCCGGGGGTGAGGAAGCCAAGTCCCAAGCTGTGCTATCGCACGGTGAGATGCTTGGGTCACGCTGAATCATCGACTTGTCAAAAATCCGCGGACCCTGCTTGCCGCTATCCGGTGCGTTGCAGATAGCGGACCAGCCTGCCCAGAGTGAGTCCTTGCACCAAGATGGAAAACAAGACGATCGCATAGGTTCCCGCGAGAATCAGATCGCGCTGCGAACCCGCGGGCAAAGACAACGCCAGGGCAACGGACACCCCACCACGCAAACCGCCCCAGGTCAGTATCTGTACCGTGCCACGACTGAACTCGCCCGTGAACCGCAGCACGCCAATGGGCAGACCGACGCTGATCAGCCGCGCCAACAATGCCGTTGGAATCAGCAACGCGCCGGCAAACAAAAATTCCCAGGTAAACGGCAGGACCAGCACTTCAAGGCCGATCAGCATAAACAAGATGACATTGAGAATTTCATCGCCCAACTCATAAAACGTATCGAGTTGGGCGCGCGGAGCATCCACCCGGGTGAGACGCCGCCGGTGATCGCCAACCAGTAAACCGGCCACCACGACAGCAATGGGGCCCGACAGATGCAAGGCATCGGCCAGGGCATACGCGCCGGTGACCACAGCGAGGGTGATGATCACTTCCACATGATAACTGCTGACGACGCTGATCATGCGATACGCGATGCTGCCGATCAGCAAGCCCAGCAGCAAACCGCCACCGACCTCCACCAGCAACAGATCGATGAGTTCATGCGCCTCAGGAACCTTGCCGCCCAAGGCCGCGCCTAACGTGACCAGGAACACCACAAACGCGAATCCGTCATTGAATAAGGATTCGCCGGTAATGGCGGCCTCGAGATTGGCCGGTACACCCGCCGATTTGAGGGTTGCCAACACAGCAATCGGGTCGGTCGGCGATATCAACGCCCCAAACAAAAAGCACCAGCGCAGCGGCAGCGGCGCGCCCACCCACGCCAAAACCCACCAACTACACACCCCAACGATGAGTGTCGACAACACAACACCGACGGAGGCCAACAGGAAAATGGTCCATTTATGTCGCGCCAGATGATTCAGATCGACATGCAGCGCACCCGCGAACAGCAGGAAACTGAGCATGCCATGCAGCAATGCCTGATCGAATTTGGCGCCGCGCAGCAGGGCCCGTGCCCAATCATCCAGCGGAATACCGAGTTCGCCGAACAAAATCACCAGCACGGAAAACATCAGCCCTACCGTCATGACACCGGTGGCCGTGGGCAAGCGCAGATAACGTTGATTGAGGAAGGCGAATACCGCGGCCAGCGCCAGCAAGACCGCGAGTATCTGGAACAGCGTCATGGGGAAACAGTCCTTTGTGCGCAGTGGACATGCCGCCGGACGCTCGACATCGGTCCGGGACCAACCGCGTTAGCTTCGACCCGGATAGCCTGCGTCGGTTCCGGACGCCGCGACCGCTATCAGCACAGACTCACCGGCGCGCCAACGCGGGCAGATCCCCCGATAATCCCATTGCGTGACTGGCGAACAGTCGTTTGACCGGCGCGAGGCGGTCGACCAGGGTCAACGCACTGTTGCGCAACAAGCGCAGCGGCGGCGCGGAGCTGCCAAACACACCCTTGAAGCCATCCATCGCCCGCTGCATAGCGCTGTTGTCGCCCTGGCGCCAGCGTTCGTAGCGGCGCAGATTGGTGTGCAAGCCGTAATCGCGACCTGTCGCGCGCGCATCCAACACGACCTCGGCCAAGCTCGCCGCGTCCAGCAGGCCAAGATTCACACCTTGCCCGGCGAGCGGATGGATCACATGCGCCGCATCGCCGACCAACGCCAGACGTTCGGCGATGTAGTGTTTGGCGTGCAGACGCCGCAGCGGAAACCGCGCGCGTTCCTCGACGGCTATGACACGCCCGAGACGCTGATCGAAGGCCGCGCTGAGCCGCTCAAGAAATTCATTCGCATCGAGTGCGCACAATTCGGCCGCCTGTTGCGGCGTGGTCGACCAGACAATGGAACTGCGGCCGTCGCGCAGCGGCAAAAACGCCAGCGGCCCGGTCGGCAGAAAACGTTGCCAGGCGGTTTCCTGATGCGATTGTTCGGTGGTGACCACCGCAACCACCGCCTCCTGCTGATAATCGCGCAGCTCGACCGCGATGTCGGCCATGCCGCGTACCCGCGAAGCTGCGCCATCGGCACCGACCAGCAAGCGCGCCCGCACAACGCGCCCGTCGGCCAGCGTGATGCGCATGGCATCGCCGCCCAATTCAAACGCGCCGAGTTCCGCCGGGCACAGCCGCGTCAGCGTCGGCAGCATCTCCATGCGCGCATTCAGCGCCGCCTGGATCACGCGCTGCTCGATGATATAACCCAAGGTCGGCTCGCCGAGCTCGGCGCAATCGAAATGGATCGCGCCGGGACCGCTGGCATCCCACACGCGCATCTCGCGGAACGGGCTCACACCGCCACGCTCGATGGCATCCCAACACTCGATGGACCGGAAGATACGTTCCGAGGCGCGCGTAATCGCGAACACCCGCAGATCGACGCTGCCGGCCGGCCACACCGGCTGCGGCTCGCGCGCTTCGATTACTGCAACCTGCAAACCGGCTTGCGCCAGCGCGCAGGCCAACGTCCCGCCGACGCAAGCGCCGCCGATGATGGCGATGTCGTAATACATATCCGCCGCTTTGTTCATGTTTTGTTCAGATCCCAAAACCACTCTGGAAATTCAACCCACAAATGCTTTTCACACCAAAGGACGCAAAGAGCGCAGAGAGAAAACCATTATTCTGTTCTTTGCGTCCTTTGCGTCCTTTGGTGTGCAATGGATTTTTGCATTCGCCTCACAGCTCCAAGCCGCGCGCCAGACGCGGCAAGCGCCCGGCCCGGCCCATCGTCAGCTTCGCGAAAATGCGCTTGGCCGGCGGACACAAATCCAGCGCCAGCATGCCCAGATCACGCACCCAGGCGACCGGCGGCAGCGGATTGGTAAACAGGCGTGTCAGCCCATCGGTAAAGGCAATCACGCGGCGATGATCGCCCTGCCGCCAATCGGCATACCGGTTCAGCACAGCAAGATCGCCGATATCGCGACCTTCACGATAGGCATCGAGCACCACTTCGGCGAGTGCGGCGACATCGCGCAGTCCCAGATTGAAACCTTGCCCCGCGATGGGATGCAAGGTGTGCGCGGCGTTGCCGATCAAGGCCAGCCGCGGCCGCACCGATTCGCGCGCGCGTACCAGGCGCAGCGGATAGGCCGCGCGCTGGCCGACGCGGGTCAACCGCCCGAGCCGCTGCCCGAAACGCTCCTGCAAGCGCGCCAGAAACGCCGCGTCGTCGAGCGCCATGACCGCGTCCACTTGATCGTCGCGCAAGGTCCACACCAGCGCACAGCGATTCTCGCTCATCGGCAGCAAGGCGAGCGGGCCGGTGTCGGTGAAGCGCTCATAGGCGATGTTGGTATGCGCGCATTCGGTCGTGATGTTGGCGATCAACGCGGTCTGGCCGTATTCCCAGACGGTGGTCGGAATATCCAGCAGATCGCGCAACGTGGATTGCGCGCCGTCGGCGGCGACCAGCAAGCGCGTGGCAAGCACGCGATTACCCGCCGCGGTTTCGATCCGCACCTGCGCACCGGTGGCTGCAAAGTCGACGCCGGCGACACGCGCCGGGCAGATAAGCTCGACATCATTGAGTTGCGCAAGGCGTGCGCCGAGCACCGCACCGAGATCGCGCCCCAGCGCGACATAACCGAGTGCCGGCACCCCTTCTTCGGCACGATCCAGTCGTGCGAAGGCGAAGCGTCCGCGATCGGAAACATGAATACGGTGAATCGGCGTGGCGTGCGGTTCGAGCGCCGCCCACAAACCCAGGGCGGCGAAGATACGCTGAGTTCCGGCGGCAAGGGCCAGCGCGCGATCGTCATAACTCGGCTGACCGCTGGCGCCGTAGGGAACCGCCTCGATCACGCCGATGCGCAGACCCTGCCCGGACAGCGCGCAGGCCAGACTCGCGCCGACCAGGCCACCGCCGCCGATGAGGATGTCACAGCTGTTGCCGGTGATCTGCGTATCCAAAAAAAACCGTAGCCTG
>JACRMO010000287.1 GCA_016214925.1 Gammaproteobacteria bacterium | reverse complement strand
GATCAGCGAGGCATAGAACAGACTCATGGCCGACACCGTCACGGTGGCGTCGCCCTCGGTCAGCACCAGGCCTTCGCCGAACATCGTGGTGGTGATGTAGTAGAACGCCGGAATCGCCAGCACGCCGGCCACCATCAGGCCGCGATACAGCGCGTTCATGATCTTGCCGCCTTCGCGCGCCTTGACGAAGAAGGTGCCGACGATGGAGGCGATGATCGACGCGCCGCCCAGCATCAGCGGATACAGCACCACATTGTTGTTGTCCGCCGCCATCAGGCCACCCAGCAGCATGGTGGCGATGAGCGTGACCGCGTAGGTCTCGAACAGGTCCGCGGCCATGCCGGCGCAGTCGCCGACATTGTCACCGACGTTGTCGGCGATCACCGCCGGGTTGCGCGGATCGTCTTCGGGAATGCCGGCTTCCACTTTACCCACCAAGTCGGCGCCGACGTCCGCGCCCTTGGTGAAGATGCCGCCGCCGAGTCGCGCGAAGATGGAGATCAGCGAACCGCCGAAGCCCAGACCGACCAGCGCATGCGTGGCATCGCTCGAGTTCATGCCGGTGTTAGTGAGATAGGCGTAATAACCGGCCACGCCGAGCAGGCCGAGACCTACGACCAGCATGCCGGTGATGGCGCCGCCCTTGAAGGCGACGTTGAGCGCGGCGTTCAGGCCTTCATTGGCAGCCTGCGCGGTACGCACATTGGCGCGCACCGACACATTCATACCGATGTAGCCGGCCGCACCGGAGAGCACTGCACCGAGGGCGAAGCCGATGGCGGTGGGCCAGCCGATCGGAGAGAAGCCGATCAGCGCGAACAACACCACGCCGACCACGCCGATGGTGGTGTACTGGCGATTGAGGTAGGCCTTGGCGCCTTCCTGCACCGCGGCGGCGATTTCCTGCATACGCGCGTTGCCAGCCGGCTTGCTGAGAATCCAACTGACAGACAATGCGCCGTAGATCACGGCGCCGGCCGCACAGAGCAGTGCGAAGATAAGCTCAGTAGACATGTAGATCTCCTCCGATCTTTAGTGATGATTGTTGCGCATTATGGTTATCGGTGCGGGCCGGACCTTGACCCGTATCAATTCGATCCCGATCAGGGGGCCTTGAATTCCGTCCCGGGCTTGAGGCCGAAGGCGGTTTCCAGATCCAGTTCGCGGATCAGCCGGTCGACCGCGGCCTGACCGTGCGCGCGTTGCACCTCGGCCAGGATCAGCCGCGCGGAATTGCGGTTGTAGCCGCTGCGGAGGCCGATCTGGACTTGCAACAATTCGCGCGCACGATCGATGTTCATGAATAGCCAATTGCCCTTGCCTGTAGGTTGGGATGAGGCGCTGTTTGCCGAACCCCAACATTGGGTGCCTGGTATTGTTGGGGTTCGCTGCGCTCACCCCAACCTACAAAGCGAAAAGGAGCGCATTGCGCTCCTTTTCATTTGTCTTACTTCTTCAGATCGAACTTGCCGAGTTTCTTCGGCACCGCGACGTTCTTCAGACGAACATACTGCGGCATGCCATCCTTGTAGGGCGGATAGTCTTCGCCCTTGATCAGCGGTTCCATATAAGTGCGGCACTTGTCGGTGATGCCGAAGCCGTCCTTGGTGATGAAGTCTTTCGGCATCATCTTCTCGACGTTGGCGACCTTCGACAGCGGGGCCATGCCGACCTTCCACTTGAACGGCTTGTTGGAAATACGGTCCACCGTCGGCATCACCGAGTTGTGGCCCTGGAGCGCGAACTTGACCGCGGCCTTGCCCATGGCATAGGCCATGTCGACGTCGGTCTTGGAGGCGATGTGGCGCGCGGCGCGTTGCAGATAGTCCGCCACGCCCCAGTGATATTTGAGGCCCAGACCGTCCTTGATGATCGAGGCGACCACCGGCGCGACACCGCCGAGCTGGGCGTGACCGAAGGCATCCTTGAGGCCTTGGTCGGCGAGGAACTTGCCGTCCGCGCCCATCACGCCTTCGGAGACCACCACGGTGCAGTAGCCATGCTTCTTCACCAGGCCGTCGACCTTCTTCAGGAATTTATCCTTGTCGAAGGTGATTTCCGGGAACAGCACGACGATCGGAATCTCGGTGTCCTTGGTGGAGGCGAGCGCGCCGGCGGCGGCGATCCAGCCCGCATGGCGGCCCATCACTTCCAGAATGAACACCTTGGTCGAGGTCGCGCACATCGAGGCCACGTCGAAGCTGGCCTCGCGGGTGGAAACGGCGATGTATTTCGCCACCGAACCGAAGCCCGGGCAGTTGTCGGTGATCGGCAGGTCGTTGTCGACGGTCTTCGGCACATGGATGGCCTGCACCGGATAGCCCATCTTCTCGGACAGCTGCGAGATCTTGAAGCAGGTGTCGGCGGAGTCGCCGCCGCCGTTGTAGAAGAAGTAACCGATGTTGTGCGCCTTGAAGACTTCGATCAGACGCTCGTACTCGGCGAGGTTCTGTTCCAGGCTTTTCAGCTTGAAGCGGCAGGAACCGAACGCGCCCGACGGCGTGTGGCGCAGCGCCTTGATGGCGGCGGTGGATTCCTTGCTGGTGTCGATAAGCTCCTCGGTGAGCGCGCCGATGATGCCGTTGCGGCCGGCGTAGACCTTGCCGATCTTGTCCTTGTGCTTGCGCGCCGTCTCGATCACGCCGCAGGCGCTGGCGTTGATCACCGCCGTCACGCCGCCGGACTGGGCGTAGAAGGCATTTTTCTTAGGCGCTTTCTTGCTGGCCATATTCAGATACTCCCTCGTGCTGTTTCTATAACAAGGGGACAGATTTCAAATCTGTCCCCGGTTTCTCGATGTTTATGCCCCGGCCTCGCGTTGCTTGGCGGCGTAATCGACCTGTATCTGCAACAGCGTGACGACGCATTCGGTCAGGTTGTCGTATTCCTCGATACCGGTGCCGAACATCTGGTGGACCCGGTAAAAGAATTGGCAACGATAGCGCTCGGCACCGGTCTTCACCACCAGAAAGTGACAGCCATCGTCGGCCTGCCAATACAGCGTCGGGCAGGGCACCATGTCGGTGGTGTGGCGACTCAGGCGTAGCTCGGTCTCGGCCAGCTGCACCTCGATGTCGCGCCCATAGCGCTCCTTCAAGGTCGTCTGTACGGTCCAGAGTTCGGAGTCGTTGAAATCGGGAATGGCGCTCATGTCACGCTGGTTCTGGATGAGTCGGGAGTGAATGGAACGCTGCGTACCGTGCAGTGTGGACGCACTGAAGCACGGGCGGCAAGCATCGCCCAAACGCGTTTTTTTTCCAGGCACTTCGTTGACTTAAGCCTGTTGCAGAGAGTAGCTTAAACGGACGCAACGGCCGGGGCCATCTAAAAAATTGTATGCGCCCATGGAAAAAACTTAAGTTTGCCGGGGAAAACCACCGCCACCACGACCTAAGGGAGTAAATCGCTGTCATGAGAATCGTACTGCTGGGTGCGCCCGGGTCCGGTAAAGGAACCCAGGGCAAGTTGCTCGAAGAGCGTTACAAGATTCCGCAGATCTCGACGGGCGACCTGCTGCGCGCCGCGGTGGCCGCGGGCACGCCGCTGGGGCGGCAGGCCAAGACGGCCATGGATGCCGGGCAACTGGTGACCGACGACGTGGTGCTGGGCATGATCCGCGAGCGCTTGTCCGCGCGCGACACCCACAATGGTTTCATTCTCGACGGCTTCCCACGCAATATTCCCCAGGCGCAGGCGCTCGATCAGATGCTCGCCGAGCTCAGCAAGCCGCTGGAGCTGACCCTGCTGATCGATGTCGATTTCGATGCGCTCATGCAGCGTCTCACCGGCCGTCGCACCTGCGGCTCCTGCGGCTGGGAGTGCAACGTGTACTTGTAGCCGCCACGCGTCGACGGCATCTGCGATGCCTGCGGCGGCAATCTGCATCACCGTGGCGACGACAATGAAGAGACCATCGGCAACCGCCTGCGCGTCTATGAAAGCCAGACCGCGCCGCTGATCGACTACTACCGCGGCCAGGACAAACTGCGCAGCGTGCAGGGCATCGGTGATATCAAGCATATCTTCGCCGCCATCACCAAGATCTTCGACCAGCTCACCAGCAAGCGCGAAGCGGCGCGCCAGCCGAAAGTGGTGCGCGCCACGGCCGCCCATGCGATCGCCGCGCAACGCGCCGCCGCCCTGGAAGCCAAGGTGACGACCGCGAAGAAGTCGGTGGAGAAGAAACATGCCGATAAGAAAGCCGCGGCCAAACCGGCCGTGGCGAAGGCTGCCGCGAAACCGGCGCCGAAGCTTGCCCAGCCGGCAGCCCCGAAACCCGCGACCAAGAAGTCCGCACCCAGCAAGCCGGCAGCCAAGAAGCCGGTTGCCAAGGTCACGCCCAAGAAGGCGACCCCGAAACCAGCGGCCAAAAAGCCCACAGCCAAGAAGCCCGTCGTGACCAAAAAGAGCGTGGCGAAAAAGCCTGCGACGAAGAAACCTGTCGCGAAGAAGGCACCGGCCAAAAAAGTGGTCGTGAAAAAAGCGACTGTAAAGGTGTCGGGCAAGAAAGCCGTCGCGAAAAAGCCGGCGGCCAAGAAGAAGGTCGTCGCCAAGAAACCGGTCGCGAAGAAGGCGCCGGCCAAGAAAGCACCGGCCAAGAAGAAGGTGGCTGCGAAGAAGAAACGTTGATGTGGCGACGTGGCAGGGCCGTAGGTTGGGGT
>JACRMO010000286.1 GCA_016214925.1 Gammaproteobacteria bacterium | reverse complement strand
GCCTGCCGGGAGAACTAACGTCGGAGGACAATATGCCCCGTCTGCTGTCGCTTATCCTGATAGCGTTCTTCGTCCTCCTGGGATTGGCGTTCGCGGTGGTCAATGCCAAACCGGTCGAATTGAATTACTTCATCGCCAGTCGCGAAGCCCCCTTGGCCATGGTGCTGGTGCTCACCCTGGCTGCGGGCGCGCTGATGGGCATTGTGTTCAGTCTCGGTATGGTGATCCGCCTCAAGCGCGAAACGCTGCGCCTGCGCCGACAGATTCAGCTGACCGAGCAGGAAGTGGTCAATCTGCGCACTATGCCGATCAAAGACGCCCGCTAGTCATGTACGAACTGCTGTGGTTGCTGCTGCCGGTTGCCGCCGCCTCCGGGTGGATCATGGCCCGGCGGTCAGCGCCGCCCACGCCACGCAGCCGCGCGCGCGATATCAACCCGGATTATTTCCAAGGCATCAATTTCCTGCTCAACGAGCAGCCGGACAAGGCCATCGAGGTCTTCATCCGCCTGCTGGAAGTCGACAGCGATACGGTGGAGACGCATCTCGCGTTGGGCAATCTATTCCGGCGTCGTGGCGAGGTCGATCGCGCCATCCGTATTCACCAGAATCTGATTGCACGACCCACACTGAGCGTGTCCCAACGTAGCGCCGCGCTGCTTGAACTCGGCCAGGATTACATGCGCGCCGGCTGGCTGGATCGTGCCGAAAGCTTGTTCGATGAACTCTTGGAAGGCGGTCTGCATACACTGCCGGCGTTGCGCCATCTGCTGGATATCTACCAGCAGGAGAAAGAATGGGACAAGGCCATCGCCGTGGCCAAGCGGCTGGAGGGCGGCGCAGGGCCGTCGATGCAGCCGGTGATCGCGCAGTTCCACTGTGAACTTGCCGAGCAGGCGTTGAAGAAAGGCGACGATAATCAGGCTGGCCAATTTCTGAAGCGGGCGCTCGGCCACGATAAGAATTGCGTACGGGCGAGTCTCATGCAAGGACGCATCGCGCTGCGTGCCGAGAATTGCAAGGCGGCGCTTAAAGCCTTCCGTCAAGTCGAGGAGCAGGACATCGACTATCTGCCGGAGATCCTCGAACAGATGCGCCAGTGTTACGAGCAGGCCAACACGCCCAATACGTCCGGCGCGCTCAAGGACTATCTGCTGGGCATTCTCGGACGCTATGACGGTGTATCGCCGGTGTTGATGTTGGCTGACCTGCTGGCACGCACCGAAGGCGACGCCGTGGCCGTGGAATTCATGACCGAGCAATTACGCAGACGACCCTCGGTGCGCGGTTTGGGTCGTCTCATCGAACTTAATCTGCTGGGTGCGTCCGGCAAGGGCAAGGACGATCTGCTGATCCTGCGCGATCTCGTCGCGCAACTGCTGAAAAACAAGCCCATCTATAAATGCGGCCATTGCGGCTTTGCCGGGAAATCCCTGCACTGGCAGTGTCCGACCTGTAAGGAATGGAATGCCGTGAAACCGATTCACGGTGTGGAAGGTGAATGATGCAACAAAACCCGAACAATCCCCGCGTCATCGTCGCCCTGGATTATGCCAACGCGGACGATGCATTGAAGAATGTTGATCGCCTCGTGCCGGAGTTGTGCCGCCTCAAGGTGGGCAAGGAACTGTTCACGCGCAGCGGTCCCGGGCTGGTGCATGAATTGACTAGACGCGGCTTCGACGTGTTTCTCGATCTAAAATTTCACGACATTCCCAACACGGTCGCGCAGGCTTGCCGCGCCGCGGCGGATCTGGGCGTGTGGATGGTCAACGTACATGCCCAAGGCGGGCGCAAGATGATGACGGCAGCGCGTGAAGCACTTGCCGAATTCGGCGAGCAACGCCCATTGCTGATTGCTGTGACGATCCTGACCAGCCTCGGTGTGGAGGATCTTGCCGAGGTCGGTTTGCAGGGCACGCCAGCCGAGAACGTACAGCGTCTGGCGAGCTTGACCCACGATTGCGGATTGGATGGTGTGGTCTGTTCACCGCTGGAGGCGGCGGAGTTGCGTCAGCGTTTGGGGGGCGGATTCCGTTTGATCACCCCCGGCGTGCGTCCGGCGGGTAGCGCACAGGACGACCAGCGCCGCGTCATGACCCCCGCGCAGGCCATCGCCGCCGGCGCCAGTTATCTCGTCATCGGCCGACCGATCACCCAGGCCCCGGATCCCATCGCGGCGCTCCAGGCGATCAATGCGGAGATCGGTTGAACCTTACCCATGCGGCCGTCACTTGTAGGGGCAGTCTCTCTCACCTTCAGGCCGTTACTGCCTGAGGGCTTGACCCTCGCAATCCAGCTGTTAACCTAAGTGCGCCTGCCCAGGGAGTGGCGGGTGCGTACTTATCCAAACACTGACAAGGAGGTTTACCATGATCCGTCTTTTTCTGCGTTCCCTCGTCGCGTGCATCTGCCTGATACCTTGGCTGGCGTTCGCCGATCCCGTCGACATCAACAGCGCCAGTGCCGAACAACTGTCGGAATCCCTGCAAGGCGTAGGCCCCGCCAAGGCGGCGGCCATCGTCGCTTATCGGGAGCAACACGGCCCGTTCCGCAGTCCCCAGGAGCTGACCAACGTCAAGGGCATCGGTGACAGCCTGCTGGAGAAGAACCAGGGTCTCATCAAGGTCGGTCAGGCCGAGCACGCCGCCGCGCCGCAGCGCCG
>JACRMO010000285.1 GCA_016214925.1 Gammaproteobacteria bacterium | reverse complement strand
TCGCAACGATCCGTGTCCGTGCGGCTCGGGCAAGAAATACAAACAGTGCCACGGGCAGTTGAGCTGAGCTTCTGCTGACAATCCCCTCTCCCCTCGCGGGAGAGGGGAGAGGATCAACATCAGATATCGGATCGCAACATCACCATGCCCGTCGGTCTCTCCGCACCCACTGAATTATTCCCCGTCGCCGGTATCCGCCTCGGCATCGCGTGCGCCGGCATCAAAAAACCCGGCCGCCGCGATCTGGTGGTGATGGAAATCGCCGCCGCTGCCACCTGCGCGGCGGTGTTCACCCGCAATGCGTTCTGCGCCGCGCCGGTCATCGTCGCGCGCGAGCATCTCGACAGCGATACACCGCGCTATTTACTCATCAATACCGGCAATGCCAATGCCGGCACCGGCGCGCCCGGCCTGGACGCTGCGCGGCGCTGCTGCGCGAGTCTGGCGCAGCACGCCGGTTGCACTGTGCGTGAAGTACTGCCGTTCTCGAGCGCTGTGATCGGCGAGCCTTTGCCGGTGGACAAGATCGAAGCTGCGTTGCCGGCCGCGTTGGTCGTGCTACGCGCCGATGCCTGGGTCGAGGCCGCACACGGCATCATGACCACCGATACGCTGCCCAAGGGCGCCTCGCGCCAGGTGCGGATCGACGGCACGACCATCACGCTCACCGGCATCGCCAAAGGTGCGGGCATGATCCGCCCGGATATGGCGACCATGCTGAGTTTCATCGCCACCGATGCCGCGCTGCCGCAGACGCTGTTGCAGCGCGCGCTGGTGCAGGCGGTGAATGCCTCGTTCAACCGCATCACTGTCGATGGCGATACCTCCACCAATGACAGCTGCGTGCTGGTGGCGACCGGGGCTGCCGATGCAAGCATTACCGATGCGAATAGCGCGTATGCCGCCTTCGTCGCCGCGCTCACCGACCTCTGCACCGAACTCGCCCAAGCCATCGTTCGCGACGGCGAAGGTGCGACCAAGTTCATTACCATCGAAGTCGCCGAGGGCCGCGATGCACAGGAGTGCCTGGATGTCGCCTACACCATCGCGCACTCGCCGCTGGTGAAGACCGCGCTGTTCGCCAGCGATCCGAACTGGGGACGCATCCTCGCCGCCGTCGGCCGTGCCGGTGTGCGCGATCTGGTGTTGGAAAATGTGCGCGTCTATCTCGGCGATGTCTGTATCGTCAGCACCGGTGGCCGCGATCCGGCATATACCGAGGCGGCGGGGCAGGCAGTCATGAATCGGGAAGAGATCCTGATCCGCGTACTACTCGGTCGCGGTAACGCCAGCGAGCGTATCTGGACCACGGATTTCTCCTACGACTACGTCAAGATAAACGCTGAATACCGGACTTGAAAGGCTGTTGTTCGGGTGTGAATCACCAGTTATGTTTTCACACCAAAGGCCGCAAAGTTCCCAAAGTGCATTTACACTGAAAATCTTTGCGCGCTTCGCGTGCTTTGGTGTGAACAATCTCCGTCATGAACCTAACCATCCATGTCGCCGCCGCCGTCATCGCCAACGCGCACGGCGAAGTGCTCATCAGTTTGCGCCATGCGCAGGCGCACCAGGGCGGTCTATGGGAATTCCCCGGCGGCAAGCTCGAATCGGGCGAAGACGCGTATGCCGCGCTGAAGCGCGAGTTGCACGAAGAACTCGGCGTGGATGTGATCGCGGCGCGCCCGCTGATCCGCATCCCGTATCGCTATCCCGATAAAGCGGTGCTGCTCGATGTCTGGCGTGTTACGGACTTCACCGGCGCGCCGCATGGACGCGAAGGCCAACCGGTGCAGTGGGTGGCGCCGGAACGTCTGCGGGAATTCGCCTTCCCCGCCGCCAATCATCCCATCGTCACCGCCGCGCGTCTGCCGGATCGTTATCTGATCACGCCCGAGCCCAAGCTGGAACAGGACGCGGATTTTCTGGAACACTTGGATAAAGCCTTCATCGCGGGCATCCGCCTGGTGCAGCTGCGTGCCAAGACGCTGAATGAACGCGCGTATATCGAACTCGCACGCGCTGTATGTGCGCGCGCACAGACCTACGCTGCCCAGGTGCTGCTGAATGCCGATCCCGAACGCGTCGCCGAGGTGGGTGCCGCCGGTGTGCATTTGAACACGCAACGACTGATGAGTTTGTCGCAACGCCCCTTGCCGACCGATTCCTGGGTCGCGGCGTCCTGCCATAACGCCGCCGAGTTGCAGCAGGCCATGCGCATCGGCTGCGATTTCGTCGTGCTCGGGCCGGTGCAGCCGACTGCCAGTCATCCCGGCGCGGCACATCTGGAGTGGTCCGGGTTGCATGCCCTGTGCGAAGTCGCTGCATTGCCGGTGTATGCGCTGGGTGGCATGACCGACACCGATCTCGATGCGGCTTGGCGTGCGGGTGCGCAGGGCATCGCTGCGATCCGCGGGTTGTGGACGGAGGCGCTATGCTGAATCGGGCCTGGATGAAAGGGGTTGCGGCTGTGTTGGCCGCTGCTGGATTGATCGGTGTATGGATGCTGCGTTCCAGTCTGGATCGGCCCGCGCAAAATGCTGTGGCACTCCAGGTCGAGGCCGATTGCGACAGCGCGCAACGCACCTGTCGCGCACGTGGCGACGATCTGGAATTCGAGTTGCGCCTGGGCCCGCCGGTGCAGCCGATGCAAAGCTTCGAGATCGCCTTGCGCAGTTTGCGCGGCAGGCTAGTTATGGATAGAGGGGCGGATGCGCGGGTCGAGGTGCAGTTTCAAATGCGCGCGATGGACATGGGCATCAACCGCTATCGTCTGATAGCCGATGCGGGCGGTGTCTGGCGCGGCCGTGCGATGCTACCGGTGTGCACTGCCGGACGTAGCGATTGGATCGCGCAGGTGGACATTTCCGCGGGCGGTCGTCGCTGGCAGGCGGAACTGCCGTTTACTGTCGTGCGGCCGTAGGCGGTGAAGATCTGATTCACACCAAAGAACGCAAAGTCCGCGAAAGGTTTTTATTGCAGGAATCCTCTTTGTGTACTTTGCGTTCTTTGGTGTGAATCAGATCATTACCGCTCCGGCGGTTCTTCATCATCCTCCGGCGCTGCCGCGTCGCCGGCGATACGCATATTCTCGCTCAACCATTCGCCCAGATCGATCATTCGGCAGCGTTCCGAACAGAACGGTCGCCAGCGATTCTCCGTCGACCAAGGGATTTTCTTACCGCAGCTTGGGCAGGCGACTTGGAGCGGTTTTGATGCGGGCATTGATAGTTACTCGTGGAATCGTGTAGGAGCGGGCTGAAGGTGAGGCGCTTGCGCCGAGAGACTGCCCTGGGGCACTGCCCGCGAACAACCCGGCTTCCACGGAATACGTTCGCGGCCGGAGGCCGCTCCTACCACACACGTCACTAGATGATGCAGCAGGCCAATTCGAACTTGACGTCGACCGTGGCCTGCACCGCGCGTTCGCTGGTGGTGGGTTGGTGCATGAGGCGCACGGTGAAACGGTGCCGGCCGCCGCTGATCTCGGCGTAATACGGACTGCCCACCGGCAGGGCGACGCGCACCATCTGACAGGGCACGTTCGGGTCCAATGCGCGCTGTAAGAAGCCGGTCTCGGCGGTGAATTCGCGGAACAGGGTGCTGCCGCGGGTCAGCCGCAGAATCAGTTTGATGCCGCGCCCGATCACCTCGAAGCTGTCCAGCCAGAGCGTGAGATCGCGCAGACGTTCCTCGGGCGGACGTTCCAGCCAGAAGTGAAACGCGGGCAAATCGAAATCGCAGAGACCGCCGGGGATGGCGCTACGTTGCTGGATGGCGCTGAGGAATTCATTGCTTTTGAGGTGCGCGCCGACCGGGCCGTTGTGCGCATGCAGTTGGTCGATGAGCAAGTCCATTTCGTCGAGCAGTCCGACGAGCTGGCTGCGGTCGACGTCCGGGTTCTTCTCCAACCGGGAGAGATTGGCGCTGCGCCGTTCCAGTTCCTTCATGACTTCGGACTTCAGATCGCTGCGGCCGAAGATGCTCATGATGTCCAACAGACTCGCCAAAGAGGCGCGACTGTCCCACGCGCTGGTGCCGCCCAGATGGTGCTGGACTTGCTGGAACAGAAACTCGAGCCGGAGGAAGGCGCGGATTCGTTCGTTAAGTGGTTGTTCGTATATGACTTTTTGTGACACGGGCAAGGCCAGGGGCGAGCATCCGCAGAGTTAGGGCGCCTATTGTTCCACGAGCCCGGCGATGCTGGCAAATCTGCTGCGTAGAGTGGTGCTGCGCAGGAATGACCCTGTAGGTTGGGGTGAGGCGGTTTTGCCGAACCCCAACGACGCTGCACTCCTTGCGCCTTGTTGGGATTCTCTGCGCTCACCCCAACCTACATGCTGTTGGCCAATGCGTAGGTTGGGGTGAACGGCAGTGAAGCCCAACGTCCGACCGCGCCTGTTGGGGTTCGCATGCTCACCCCAACCTACATGCTGTTGGCCAAGCTGAGATAGCGGTGATGCAACGCATCCACCTGCCGTTCCAGGGCGGCCACATCGCCGCTGTTGTCGATGATATCGTCGGCGCCGGCAACGCGCTGTTCCCGATTCAATTGCGCCGCGAAGATCGCCTCGATCTGTTCAACGGGTAAATGGTCGCGCGCGGCGACCCGTTCACCTTGCTGCGCAACCGGCACATCGACCACCAGCACGCGATCCACCAAATCGCGTTGCCCGGCCTCGAACAGCAAAGGTATCACCAGCAGGACATACGGCGTCGTCTGCGCGGCGGCGCGTTCGGCCATGACGGCCTGGATGCGTGGATGCAGGATGGCTTCCAGGCGTTGACGTTGGGCGTCGTCGTTGAACACGCGGGCGCGCAGGCGCGCCCGGTCAAGCTGGCCGTTAGCATCGAGGATGTCTGTGCCGAACGTGGCAACGATATCCGCGAGCGCCGGTTGTCCCGGCGCGACCAGTTCCCGCGCGATCACATCGGCGTCGATCACCGGCACGCCACGCGCCGCGAACAAGGCCGCGACCGTGGATTTCCCGGAACCGATACCGCCTGTCAGACCGATGCGCAGCATGATGCGTACTGTAAAAGATCATGCACACCAAAGCACGCCAGGATCGTGGATATTTTAGTCACACCAAAGGCCGCAAAGATCGCCAAGAAGATTCTTGTCATTGCCAGAAAAATCTTTGCGCGCTTAGCGAACTTTGGTGTGGGTCTGTGTTTGGTTCACGCCAAGCCCACGTAGCGCAGATAGGCGTCGGTGATGTCTTTACCCCAGAGCATCGCCAGCCAGCCGGCGGCGGCGATGTAGGGGCCGAAGGGGATGGGGATGTTGCGGTCGCGGTCGCGGCCGCGGATGACAATCAGACCGATGCCGACGATGGCGCCGACCAAGGACGACAGCAGAATCGTCACCGGCAACGCCTGCCAGCCCAGCCAAGCGCCGATGGCCGCCAGCAGTTTGAAATCGCCGAAGCCCATGCCTTCCTTGCCGGTGACGAGGCGGAACACCTGATACACCGACCACAGCGACAGATAGCCCGCCGCCGCGCCGATAATGCTCGCACGCATATCGACGAACACCGTACTCAGACTGAGCAGCAGTCCCAGCCACAGCAACGGTAGCGTGATGGAATCCGGCAGCAGCTTATGATCGAAGTCGATCAGCGTCAGCGCGATCAAGGCCCAGGTGAATACCAAACCCGCCGCCAGCGGCCAACCCCAACCGAGTTTCCAAGCGACAACCGCCGACAACAGCGCGGTGACGAATTCCACTATCGGATAACGCAGCGAGATGTGCGTGCTGCAAGCCGAGCATTTCCCGCGCAGGAACAGATAGCTCAGCACCGGGATGTTCTCCAATGCGGTGATCGTATGTCCGCAGGCCGGGCAGCGCGAGCGCGGCACGATCAGACTGAAACGCTCGGTGGTTTGCGGGTGTTGATCGGCGGACTGATCCGGATGCAGATACTCCACGCACTGCTGCTTCCAATCACGTTCCATCATCACCGGCAGGCGGTAGGCGACCACATTCAGAAAACTGCCGAGCATCAGGCCAAACAGGAAGACCGTGGCGATCAGCAGTGTGGGATGTTGGGCGAGCAGGGTGAACAGTTCCATGGTGTCCTAACGACACGCCCCCCTAAATTAAAGGGGGGCGGGGGCGTGGGTTCCTCGATTGTCCGTGCGTAGGCTTAGATAGCCGACCCCATCTTAAAGATCGGCAGATACATGGCGACGACCAGGCCGCCGACCAGCACGCCGAGCACCGCCATGATCAGGGGTTCCAGCAGGCTGCTTAGGTTGTCGACGGCGTCGTCGACCTCCGCCTCGAAGAAGTCCGCCACCTTGCCGAGCATCTTGTCCAGCGAGCCGGATTCCTCGCCGATGGCCACCATCTGCACGACCATGTTGGGGAACAGGCCGGTCTGGGCCATGGATAATTGCAACTGCTGGCCGGTGGAGACCTGATCGCGCATGCGCAGCACGGCGTTGGCGTAGACGATATTGCCTGTAGCGCCTGATACCGAGTCCAGTGCTTCCACCAGCGGCACACCGGCGGCGAACATGGTGGCCAGGGTACGCGCATAGCGGGCAATGGCAGCCTTCCGAATGATCTCGCCGATTATCGGCGTTTTGAGTGCCGCGCGGTCCAAGCCTTCGTTGAATTTTCGCGAACGCTGTTTCAGTTGCATGATGGTGTAGATAATCCCACCGACGCCGGCCAGAACCAGATACCAGTAACTCGACATGAAGCGC
>JACRMO010000284.1 GCA_016214925.1 Gammaproteobacteria bacterium | reverse complement strand
GTCCTGGTCGTGGCCTTGCTGATGGGCGAGTCGCTGCTCAACTTCTTCGGTATCAGCCTGGATTCGTTCCGCGTCGCCGGCGGCATTCTCATTCTGCTGATGGCCATCAGCATGCTGCACGGCGGTATCAGTCCGGCCAAGCAGACCAGCGAAGAGGCGCAGGACGCGGAGGAAAAAGACAACATCGCGGTGGTGCCGCTGGGCATGCCGTTGCTGGCCGGACCTGGCGCGATCAGCACCATCATCATCTATTCGCACCGCGGCCACGGACTCCTGCATCTCGCCCTGTTGCTGTCCATCGCCCTGTCACTCGCGTTGCTGACGTGGGTGGCACTGCGCGCCGCGCCGGCCATCGCCGAGCGCCTCGGCCGCACCGGCCTCAATATCGTTACCCGCATCATGGGCCTGATCCTCGCCGCCATCGGCGTGGAGTTTATGGCCGGCGGTCTCAAACAACTGCTGCCTGGACTGGGATAACGGTCACTGGGATAACAGCCACTGGGATATTAGCCGCGCAGGTTTGCAGGGAGAAAAGCGCATGCCGTTCGAAGCCCAACCACACGATCTGCTGGTACCCTTCACCGGCGATTTCCGCATCGACCACGTCGACACCCATCCGCCCAAAGACATCCCCGGCAAGAACCATCTGCGCGAGCGCTTGGCTGCGTTGGCCGATGAACTCAACGAATTGCAGCGCCGCTTCTATGCCCGCGATCAACGCGCCCTGTTGCTGATCTTTCAGGCCATGGACGCGGCCGGCAAGGACAGCACCATCCGCGCGGTCATGACCGGCATCGATCCGGCCGGCTGTTATGTGCACGGCTTCAAGCAGCCCCGCGAGGACGAGCTGCAGCACGATTTTCTCTGGCGCACGACCCTGCGCCTGCCATCCAAGGGCATGATCGGCATCTTCAACCGTAGCTATTACGAGGAGGTGCTGGTGGTGCGCGTGCATCCCGAATACCTCAAGGCGCAACGTCTGCCCGAAACAAAAACCTCCGACGCATTTTGGGAACAGCGCCTGGAATCCATCCGCGACCATGAACACCATCTGGCACGCAACGGCACCGTGATCCTGAAGTTCTGGCTGAACGTCTCGCGCGAGGAACAACGCCAGCGCTTCATCAGCCGACTGGAAGAGGCGGACAAGCACTGGAAGTTCAAGGAGCAGGATGTCGAAGAAAGCAAGCACTGGCACAAATACATGCAGGCCTACGAGGCCGCGCTGAACGCCACCTCACGCCCCTGGGCGCCCTGGTACGCCATCCCCGCCGACGACAAACCCTACATGCGCGTGTGCGTCGCCGAGATCATCGTCGATACACTCAAGCGCATGAACCTGGATTATCCGGAACTGGATGCGGAGACGCGGAAGCGGTTCAAGGCGTTGGAGAGGCAGTTGAAAGAAGAAACGAATAAATAATCGCAAGAATTAAGATGGACTTGCCAATTATTGCAATCTAAGCCACATTTGCATTATCGAGCGCAGGACGCGCAAATATAGCCACAAGCATTACCGCCTGCCAATGGATGGCCGCGCACATGGATGAGTACAGATTTACGGACTACTTCGAGACTGCGGTATTACGTAAGCGTCCCTATCTGAGAAAAGAATGGTGTGTCTATGTTCTGGAACACGCCATCCACTCGGAAGCCCAGGAACACAACAGATACCGTTTCTGGGCTGCAATCCCGGAACTCGGCGGTCGTTACTTGAGAGTTATCACCCTTGTGGATAAAGTAACCATCCACAACGCCTTCCCAGATCGGGGGTTTAAGCCATGAAGCTTAACTACTATCCAGAAACCGACTCCTTATATATCGACCTCTCGGAACGAACCAGCGTCGAAAGCCGCGAGATATCCGAAGGCGTAGTCCTGGACTATGACGCGGAAGGTAAGCTGGTCGGCATCGATATCGACAACGCCAGCCACAAAGTCGAACTCAAGACGCTGGTGCTCAGCAAACTGCCGGGAAAAGTGGAGACGGCAGCGGCATGAGATAGCATCATTCGCCACAATTCGGTAGGGTGGGCATGTATTCTGTGCCCACGTGGAATAGGCTGCATCTGATCACGGCAGTGGTTACGTGGGCACATACGACGTGCCCACTCTATTAGGCTACATATGGTTAAGTGTCAAAATCATGAGCGACAGTAAAAGAAGAAAGAAACCGTATAGTGATAGAATACTTGAGGAAAAAATAACCTCAAATTGGGCAAAGACACTTGGGCTGTTTAGAAAAGGTGAATATTCAACTGTTGTCATACGTGCAGCAACATCCATCGAACTAGCCTCGAATTTGCTAATAAAGGCGGAATTACAACACAATAGACAACTACCTGAGCATTTTGTTGAAGGTCTCATGATGTGGGCTAACGGCCTTACAGGAAAAGTCGACAGGTTGCTGTTACCAATCTTTAATGGCACCGATAAAGAAAAAAAGCTAAAGGAAATTAAAGAACGTTCAAAAGACATTAATGATGAAAGAAACAATGTTGTCCATAGAGGACAGTTCAAAGCCAAAAAGACGGCCGAGAGAATTATATCTGAGGCAGAGTTTATTATTAATTCGTTTTCCTCTTTAGCTGGTAGCAGTCTATCTGTATCAGCAGACATTGATGACGAAGATGAAGACATTTAACAAGTGCGTCAATTATGACGTTCCTTACGTCGCGCCTGTCACGCAATCGTTGCCCTATTAATTTCTCCACCCATTCCACATCTATATAACTCACCCCATGAACATGAACATCCACTTCCTCCAACACGTCCCCTTCGAAGGCTTGGCCAGTATCCGTAGCTGGATCGAGCACGGCGGTCACAAAGTCACTTGCACACGCCTCTACGCCGGCGACGGTTTCCCACGACCGGACAACATTGACCTCCTCATTGTGATGGGCGGACCGATGGGTGTGTACGACATCGATCAATACCCTTGGCTCACGGCCGAGAAGACGTTCATCCGCGCGGTGATCGATGCGGGCAAACGCGTGCTCGGCATCTGCCTCGGTGCGCAGCTCATCGCCGATGTCCTGGGCGGACGCGTGTATCCCAACGGGCAGAAGGAGATCGGCTGGTTTCCGATTACGCGCACCACCGCTGCGGAGACTTCCGCGCTCGGTCGACTGCTGCCGGCGGAGTTCGTGGCCTATCACTGGCACGGCGACACTTTCGAGTTGCCGCCCGGCGCGGTGCATCTGGCGCAGACACCGGTGTGTCGGCATCAGGCCTATGCCATCGGCGACCGGATTCTGGGTTTGCAGTTTCATCTGGAGACGACGCCGGAGAGCGCGCGCGAACTCATCGAACATGGTGGCGATGAGTTGGTGGGCGGGCCGACGATTCAGTCCGCCGAGGCGATGCTCGCCGACAACACTCGCTTCGTGGAACTCAATCGGTTGATGTTTGCGTTGCTGGATGGATTGACGGCGGCGGACTAACGCAACTCACCCCGTCTTTCCGGACATAGCGTAGCGGAGCGAGTAATCCAGAGGTTCGCATGAGTGTGTTACTGGAGCACCGCGGGCATGATTTTGAGATGATGGCGACTGGCGACGGCCTCGCCGGCCGGGGTTTCCAGGTCGACGACTTCCAGCGTCACGCCATGGCGCGCACAAATCCGCTCCCAGATCGCTTGTTCGCGCTGACAAGAACTGCACCAGGCGGCGGTGAGGAGTTGCACGCGCACGTCTCAACCTCCGTCCTTGGATGCCGTCAGCCGGTAGGTCGCGTGGCAGGCCACGCATTGGCCGAGCAAGGCACCCAACTGCTGCAAGCTGTGTTCGCGGTCGCCGACCTGCTCCGCATCCAGCGCGATCTGATCG
Organism: Gammaproteobacteria bacterium; assembly: GCA_016214925.1. Classification (GTDB taxonomy): domain Bacteria; phylum Pseudomonadota; class Gammaproteobacteria; order Thiohalobacterales; family Thiohalobacteraceae; genus JAHJQQ01. The sequence goes on along the minus strand of JACRMO010000284.1, from coordinate 22,375 downwards.
AACTCGGCGTGCATGCCCCGGCCCATCGTTTTGAATTCCAGCGGCAGGGCCTGTATCAGCGAGGGCGGCACTTGGCCCATCGCGGCCAAGCCGACGCTGCGCGCCTGTTGCGCGACCAGCTTGAGATCGTCCTGGGTCAGCGCGGTGGTGATACCTTGCACGGCGCCCAGCAAGGCGCGCATCTCGGCCAACACGATGTCGCGGTCGGCCGCGGTCAGCGCGATTTCGGCGCGACCGTCCGTGCCCACCTGCGTATGCGCACCCATGAACAGGCGATAGCCCGCGAGACCGGCCAACGCCACCACGACTGTCAGCAACAGCCAGCAGATGCCGCAACCTCTTCGCTTTTCCACCATCGTTCCCTTAATCATCTATTCTGGTGATCGTCTGTCCCGGCCCGAGCCGACCAGGCCTGATGCAGTCCCGATGTAAACTTGGGGTGCGCGACCGGGCGTGTTTATAATGCCCACCACTGGGTAGTGCCCATTAATCCAAAGTGGCTGCCAGAGCGCCTTAACCTCGATCAATCACTGCCATCGCCAGACGGCGGCAACCACATGCACTGAGGCCTTTCCACGATGACGATCATCGGCGACCCCGCCCAACTGTTGCGCCGCAATTACCTGTTCTCCGCGCTGGACGACGCGCAACTGCGCACGGTCATCGCCAGCATGCAGGAAATCAGCCTCGACGAAGGCCGCATTCTGTTCGAGCACGGCCAACCGGCGGATAAGTTCTTTCTACTCTGCGAAGGACAGATCAAGCTCTATCGGTTATCCGAGGAGGGTGACGAGAAGGTGATCGAGATCGTGCGCCCGGGCCAGATGTTCGCCGAGGCGGTCATGTTCATGTCGGGCAAAGTGTATCCAGTGAACGCAGACGCGCTGGTGAAAAGCCGTCTGCTGGCCTTTCCCAATGCGGTGTACAAGGATCTGCTGCGCAATTCGGTGGACGCCTGTTTTCGGCTAATGGCCGACATGAGCCAACGCCTGCATCAGCGCCTGAACGAAATCGACAGTCTGACGCTGCACAATGCCACCTATCGACTGGTGAGCTATCTGCTGGGCGAGCTGCCCGAGGATGTGCTGGCCTCCACCGAGATCGTGCTCACCACGCCCAAGCACATCATCGCCTCGCAGTTGTCGATCAAGCCCGAGACCTTCTCGCGCATTCTCACGCGGCTGGCCCGCGATGGACTGATCGTGGTGCGTGGCAACAGCATCGTGCTCTCCGATTTGGAGCGGCTGCGGCAGGTGTCGGAACTCTAGCGTTAGCTGTGCGACAGCCTAGATATGCGAGACTAGGCGCGCATCCGGCACGCGCAGGCGCACCGCGTTGGCGATCTCGAAGCGAATATTGTCGAGCGGGCGGATGGACACCCACAGCAGATTGAGTTTGAGATTGAATTCGGCGAACACGACGGCGTGCTGGAAGCAGGTCAGTGTGGCATGCACATCATAGAGCGTCTGCTGAATCAATTGCCGCGGCTTATTGCGCAGGCCCGGAATGATCATCATGAAATCCGATAAGGCCTTGCCGTGTTCGTCGACGGCGGGCGCGCGTTTGCGCAACGGCTCGGCGGAATCGAGCAGCGGAAACAACGCGAGCTTGGGCAAGTTCATCGGCGGCCTCCGGGAATTCCGGCGCGCCCCGATTGGGACGCGCGCCGGACGTGACCGATACTACCCCAATGTCGCGGCGCGCAAAACCGTGGGCACGCCGCAGCCACCCAAGCCTAACCCGCCACGGCCGCGGCGACCCGTTGCAGACGCCCGCGCACCTCTTCGGCCAGCGCCGCAACGCCTTCTTTTTCCACCAGCTTGAGCACCGCCGCCGGGTCCATGAAGCCGACTGTAATGGAACCGTCATCCTCTTCGCGCACCACCACATTGCAGGGCAGCAGCAGGCCGATATCCGGATCGGCGGTCAATGCCTGGTGCGCCAGCTTGGGATTGCAGGCACCGAGAATCTTGTAGGGCTTGCGGTCGATATCGAGCTTCTTCTTCATCGTCGCCTTGACGTCGATCTCGGTGAGCACACCAAAACCTTCCTTTTGCAGTTCCTCAGTCACGCGCTGCACCGCCTGATCGAAACCGCCGGATACTTTCACATTGAAACCGTACATGGTTCGCTCCTTCTGAAGATCGTGGGATGTCGGCATTATACGCCGCATTTCCACTGGGCAATCGGACATTATGCTTCCGTCGTGGGCGTCGTTACAGGCAGAATCATGGCGAAGACCGTCCTGCCCTGCGCCGACGCCACGGAGATGCGGCCGGCATGCGCCTCCACAATGGACTTGGTGATTGCAAGCCCGAGTCCGGCGCCCTCGCTCGTGCGTTCCCGCGCCGGGTCGACCCGGTAGAACCGGTCGAACAGGTGCTGCATATGCTGTTCCGGAATGCCGGCCCCGGAATTCTCGACGCAGATACGTATCGCGTCGTCGCTTGCCCGATCGATCAGGATTTCGACAGTGCCGCCGCGCGGCGTATGCCGCAGGGCATTCGATAACAGGTTGCTGAGCGCGCGCCGGATCATCAGTCGATCACCCCGCACCGTGCCCGCGCCACGCGAGGTCACACCGACACCCTGCTCTTCCGCCAACGGTTCGTAGAACTCGATCAGCTCGCGCGCCTCGATCTCCAAATGAATCGCCTCGCACTGCGGTACGATGAGCCCATGGTCGGCCTTGGCCAGAAACAACATGTCCGAGATCATGCGGGCCAGGCGGTCGTACTCCTCAAGATTTGACGAGAGGATATCGCGGTACTCGTCTTGCGTGCGGACCTTGGACAGCGCCACTTGGGTTTGCGTCATCAGATTGCTGACCGGCGCGCGCAGTTCGTGCGCGATGTCGGATGAAAAATCAGACAACCGGTGAAAGGCATCTTCGAGCCGCGACAGCATGTCGTTGAACGAACCCGCCAGTTCCAGCAGTTCCGCGGGTACCGTGGTGAGTGGCAGACGATCGTTGAGCTGATGCGCGGAAATGCCTTTGGCGACCTCGGCGATCCGGCGCACCGGCGCCAACCCCGTGCGCGCGGCCAGCCAGCCGAGTACGCCTGCCAGCAAGACACCGCACGCGACCGACACCCACAACGCATCGCGGAACATCCGCATGAATTGCCGGTGATGTTCTATATCCAGGGCGAGCGCCACATAGAAGGGCGGCAATCCGGGGATTCCCGTGGCCGCAACCGCTGCAATGCCTGAATAGGCATGTTCCCCACGCTCCCACTTCACAAGCCGCAAACGCTCGGGTAACGCTGGCACCGGATTCGCTTGGCGCATAAACGCGGGAAACTCGGCGCCGGCGGTGGCGAACAATAACCGACCGTTGTGCTGAATGACGCTGACTGACAAGGCCGCATGCCCGACCAACGCATCGGCCAATTGCTGCGGCACGGCATCCAGGTCAGTGGGCGTGCGTACTTTCGCCAGTGCATGCCGGGTAAGCTCCAGCTTGCCGGTCAACTCGGCGAGGTCCTGCTCTTCAAAGTGCGCTTCGACGACCAGGCCGATCACCGTCCCCACGGCAAGCAGCACCACGGTGGATGCGGTCGCGAACAGCAGCGTAAGACGTAAGGTGATTGAGCGCCGCCACATCATTCCGTTTCGGGAACCTCAAGGACATAACCCATGCCGCGGACGGTACGGATCAACTTAGGCGTGAAATCATCGTCGATCTTCGCGCGCAGCCGGCGCACCGCGACATCGATGACATTGGTATCGCTATCGAAGTTCATGTCCCAGACCAGCGATGCGATCAGCGAACGCGGCAGCACTTCGCCCTCGCGCCGCAACAACAGTTCGAGCAGGGCGAATTCCTTGGTCGTGAGGTCGATACGCTTCCCGGAGCGGGTGACACGCCGTTTGAGCAACTGCATCTCAAGATCGGCCGCCCTCAAGGTGTCCGGTTCCTTGGTCTTGCCCCGGCGCAACAGCGTGCGCACGCGCGCCAGCAATTCCGAGAATGAGAATGGCTTGACCAGATAATCATCCGCGCCAAGCTCAAAGCCATTGACGCGGTCGCCCACCGCATCGCGCGCGGTCAGGAAGATGACCGGCATGTCCTTGCCCGCGCGCCGTATGGCCTGAAGCACCTGCCAACCGTCCAGATTGGGAAGCATGACATCCAACACCACGAGGTCATAGGGTTCACCCAGTGCGAGGTGCATGCCATCCATACCGTCGCGGACGAGATCGACCACGAAGCCGGCCTCGGTCAAGCCCTGGCGGAGATAATCACCGGTCTTCACTTCATCTTCGACGATCAGGATTTTCATCGTTGCCTTGATCCACGCCTCCGCCGGGACATTGTGTCATTCGGCCACGATCTTGCCCACCATGCCGGCCTCCATATGCCCCGGCATCAGGCAGGCAAAGCTCACCGCGCCGGGCTTGTCGAACTGCCAGGCGATGCCGCCGCGCTGACCGGGCGCCAGTCGGATCATGTTCGGCTCGGCATGCTGCATGTTGGGCATGCTGCGCATCATCTCGGCATGTTCCTTGAGTTCGTCCTGCGTACCGATCACCATTTCGTGGGCCGCCTTGCCGTTGTTCTTGACGAAGAAGCGCACGGTCTCACCCGCCTTGACCTCTATCCGATCCGGATTGAAGCGCATGGTGTCGTCCATGCCGACATCGACGGTACGACTGACCTTGGCCGGATCGCCGGGCTGTCCCGCCGCGCCGCCTCCGTGTCCCTCGTGGGACATGCCTTCCATACCCTCCATGCCCTTCATGTCATGGGACATCTGCGACATGTCGTGCATGCCCTGCATACCTTGCATGTCATGGCCGCCCGCATGATCGCCGCTGGCCTGCGCCAGAACAGGTAATGCGCCCAACATCAGAATTGGAATCAATACCGAAAGTGACTTCTTCATGGGAACCTCTTTGCGTTGAGTTGGAAAATTTCGAGAGTGAATGCGCGCGTTCAGTACCAGACGCGCAGTCCCGCGACGACGCGCGCTTCTTTGGTGTCTTCACCGGCGGTGCGCGCGTAATCCGCCGTTGCCCCGTACTTGCCGGCCCATTCAATGCCGACGTAAGGCGCTAACTCGCGCCGGATTTCATAGCGGAGGCGCAGGCCCGCGGACATATCGGATAAACCCGAACCGGTTTCGCGCTCGGCGTCGCGCTTGCCGTAGACATTGGCTTCGACACGCGGTTGCAGGATGAGTTTCTGGGTCAGCAGCAGTTCGTACTCCGCCTCCAGTTGCACGGCGGTTCGGCCGCTTTCGCCCACATACGCCGTCGCATCGACTTCGAACCAATAAGGCGCAAGTCCCTGGATGCCGAACGCCAGCCAGCTTCGATCCGGCCCCGCGCCACTGTCGTAACGCATACCCAGTTGCGTATCCCAATAGGTGGCCAGCGCGTGCCCCCACAGTAGATCGGTGTGCGCATCCTGAAACTGACCGGCATCGATATCACCCTCGGCCTTGAGCACCGCGCGGTCGTAATCCCGGCCGTACCACGCCTGTAAGTCATAGGCCGTCGACGTGTTGCCGTCGCTGCGCACCGCTTCGAGCCGATCAATCATGAGCATGCCGAATTTTTCCTCATCACCCATGCGCGGCCGCGGAATCGGCCCGAAATCCTCGCCGCCCGCGTAGGCATGTGGATCGCGCGCGTCGGCCGGGGCCGCGCCGCCCTGCATGGACATATCGCCATGCTCCATAGTCCCTGCGTCGTGATTCATGGCGCCCATGTCACCGGTTTTCCCCGCCGCCACATCTGCGTCCTTGCTCTGCTCCATTCCCGGCATTGCGTCGTGATTCATCTGGCTGTGGTCCATCCCCGGCATCGCTTCCATCTCTCCCGTCGCTGTTGTCGGGGCCGCCGGATCTTGTGCCCACACGGGAGGCAGACCGATCAGCAGCATGGCGGCGGTGACCAGACTCACTCGTTTACTTGGCATTGTTACCTTCTCCGTCACTCGATTACGCGCGCTCAGACCACGACCACTTCGCGGAACATGCCCGCGTGCATGTGCAGGAACAGGTGGCAGTGCCAGGCCCAGCGCCCCAAGGTGTCGGCCGTCACAAGGAAGCTGACGCGCTGCGCCGGTTGCACGCCGATAGTGTGCTTGCGTACCTGGAAGCGACCGTCCGGGCTTTCCAGTTCTTGCCACATGCCGTGCATATGCATGGGGTGCGTCATCATGGTGTCGTTGACCAGAATCACGCGCAGCCGTTCACCGTAGTTGAACCGCACCGGCGTGGATTTGCCGAACTCCAACCCATCGAGCGACCAGGTGTAACGCTCCATGTTGCCGGTGAGGTGCAATTCGATTTCACGCTCGGCGCCGCGCGGGTCTATCGGACCGTTGAGCGTATGCAGATCGGCGTAGGTGAGCACGCGACGACCGTTGTTGCGCAAGCCGATACCGGGATCGTCGAGATTGGTGCGCGGCGTATCGACGCGCATGTCCGTGCTCGGGCCGTACTCAGTTTTTGCGTGGCGTACCGGTTTTACTCCACCGCCCATCGCCATGCCGCCGTGCATGCCGGCCATGTTGCCGTGATCCATGCCACTCATGCCGCTATGGTCCATGCCCGCCATATCGCCGTGATTCATGCCGCTCATACCACCGTGGTCCATACCCGACATACTCGACATGCCGCCCATATCGCCCATCATGTCGCCCATGGTGAGCGGCTCGGGTTTATCGAGTGCAGGGACTGCCGCGCTCATGCCGGCACGCGGCGCCAGCGTCCCGCGCGCGAAACCGCTGCGGTCCATCGACTGCGCGAAGATCGTATAGGCCGTGTCGCCCGGTGTGACGATGACGTCATAAGTCTCGGCGACGGCGATGCGGATTTCGTCCACCGTGACTGGCTCGACGTCCTGGCCGTCGGCCTGCACCACGGTCATCTTGAGTCCGGGGATGCGCACATCGAAAAAGCTCATCGCGCCGGAATTGATGAAGCGCAGTCGCAGCTTCTCGCCGGGACGGAACAAGCCCGTCCAGTTGCCGGCCGGCGTGGTGCCGTTCATGAGGTAGGTGTAGGTGTAGCCGGAGATATCGGCCAGATCGGTCGGACTCATGCGCATCTCATTCCACATCTTGCGCTTGGCAAGCGCGGATTTGAGCCCATCGCTTGAAACATCGCGGAAGAAATCCACCGCCGTGGGTTGATTGAAGTTGTAGTAGTCACCCTGCATCTTGAGTTTGTGGAAGACCCGCATCGGGTCTTCGTCGGTCCAGTCGGACAACTGCACCACATACTCGCGCTCGGCGCGGATCGGATCGCCGCCGGCGGGATCGATGATGATCGAACCGTACACGCCGGTCTGTTCCTGCATGCCGGAATGCGAGTGATACCAGTAGGTGCCGGTCTGCTGCACCTTGAAGCGATAAGTGAAAGTCTCACCGGGCGCGATGCCCTTGAAGCTGATGCCCGGCACGCCATCCATCTGGAACGGCAGGAGGATGCCGTGCCAGTGAATGGAGGTTTCCTCGGCGAGACGGTTGTGCACGCGCAACGTGACAGTGTCGCCTTCCTTGAAGCGTAATGTGGGCCCCGGCAACGAACCATTGATGGTGGTCGCCATGCGCGGCGTGCCGGTGAAGTTGACCGGTGTTTCCGCGATGGTGAGATCGAATTCGGTACCGGTGAGCACCTTGGCGGAACCGATAGCCGTTGCGGACGCCGCCCGCGCCGCAGTTGCCCCAACCCAAGGCGACAAGCCCAGCAGGACACCGCCCGCGGCCAAGCCCTGAATGAAACGCCGGCGCGGCAGGTCCGGCAAAATCAGATGGGGTTGGGAAATACGCTTCATGTGGGTTTGTCCTCCAGACGATGGGCCGTTGCGATCAAGGCGAAACAAACGATAGCGAGACGCGGCTGTCTCGGGCGTGACGGCCCCATTACATTCCTGTAATGTCTAAACGTTCTGCTCATCGACAAGAACGATGGTCAAGCAAAAGGTGTAACGTGTCCACGGATGCAAATCATGAAATAGCTGTTCGCTGCCAAGGCGTGACCAAGACCTATGGGACAGGTGTCGCGCAAGTAGCCGCATTGCGGGGTATCGATCTCGATGTGCGCCAGGGTGAGTTACTCATGCTCGTAGGTCCATCGGGTTGCGGGAAGACAACGCTGATATCGATCATTGCCGCGATTCTCGATAAGGACGGAGGGCAATGCAAGGTTCTGGGGCATGACTTGGAACAGATGAGTCAGAATGACCGGGTGCGCTTCCGTGGCAAATCGATAGGCTTTGTTTTTCAAGTATTCAATCTTCTGCCGTCGCTCACCGCGCTTGAAAACGTAGCGATACCCTTGCTGCTCAATGGCGTGCCGCGCGGGCGTGCGGAGGAACGGGTGCGCAGCGCCCTCGATTCGGTGGGCCTGGGTGAGCGCATGAACGCTTATCCTGCGCAACTTAGCGGCGGTCAACAACAGCGCGTGGCGATCGCCCGGGCGCTGGTACATAACCCAAAACTCATTGTCTGTGACGAACCGACCAGCAATCTGGACCACAAGACGGGACAGGATATGATGGACATCCTGCGCGGTGTAGCTCAAAGCCCGGACAGGGCTTTGATCATCGTAACGCACGATCCGCGGATTCTTGGGTTTGCCGACCGCATAGCGTACATGGATGATGGAAGAATCACGGATATCATTGCCGGAAAACACCGGGGACAACTGCAATGATCCGTAGGCATGCCCTGTTGTTTTTGGCGATTCTCGGTGTGTTGGTTGCAATCGTTGCGATTATTCATGATAACCAACCGGCATCCACGCAACCTCCCGTTATCCAGCCACCGCATGCGCCCTATACCGCCTATGTATCCGGCGCTGGCTTGGTTGAGGCCAGCAGCCGCAACCTGGCCATAGGCACGCCGGTTCCCGGCATCGTCAAGAATGTTGATGTGCAGGTTGGCGACCACGTCAAGCCCGGCGACATACTCTTTGAGATCGATGACCGGGATCTCCAGGCGCAACTCCTTACCGCGACTGCGAAGGTCAAAGAGGCGGCGGCTTCACTACAAAAGCCAAAGCACCGTCTCAACAATGCGGAGAATCTCAGACGGCGCGATCCCGGGGTAATCAGTGCGCAGGATTTGAGCGATCTTCGCGATGAGGCCGCCCAGGCGGTAGCAGCACTTGAACTGGCGAAGGCGCAAGTCGGACAAATTAAAGTCGAAATAGATCGCCGCATCGTGCGTGCGCCCATCGCTGGTGTAATCCTGCAACTGAGAATGCGTCCGGGCGAGTACATGGAAGGTGGCGGCACCGTCGCACCGACAATGCTCATTGGTGACGATGCCACGTTGCATGTGCGCGTCGACATTGATGAGAACGAGGCGTGGCGTGTTCGGCCCGACGCAGAGGCGATGGCCTTTGTGCGCGGCAATCCGGACCAGAAGATACCGCTTGAGTTCGAGTATCTCGAACCGTACGTCATTCCAAAAACGGCGCTGACCGGGCAGGGCACCGAGCGGACGGACCGGCGTGTCTTGCAAGTGATTTATGGCTTTACCCGTGGAGACATACCCGTGTATGTCGGTCAACAGTTGGATGTCTACATACAAGCATCGCCTGTTTCGTCGACACGTTCCGGGACGGGACGCTAGGTGCTCTACATCGCCTTGAAAATGCTCATGGCCGACCGCGCCAAATACACAGGCCTGCTCCTGGGTATTGCGTTTACCGCTTTCCTTGTGACCTTCGCCGCGGCGTATTTCAGCGGATTCATGACCCGCGGCTTCGCCCTGATTGCCGAAAACGGCGCGGCGGATGTCTGGGTCATGGATGCCGCGGTGGAGTCCGTCGAGCAGACCATCAACATGCCTGACTCGGCATTGGACCGTATCCGTGGCGTCGAGGGCGTGCGCTATGCGGTTCCTCTTGCGCTGGGAACGGTGGATGCGCGTTTCCCCAACGGCCGCTTCCAGACTTTCCAAGTGATCGGTGTGGACGATGCCACGCTGGCTGGCGCCCCTGTGTTAAAAGATGGCGGCGTTCCAACCGTGTTGCGCGCGCCCGATGCGGCCATCATCGATGACGGTGGCACCAGCGGCAAACTGCTTACACCGGTTCTCAAAACCGATCAATGGCCTCATGACGGCGCGCATCTTGAGGCGGCCATACGGGAACTGGCTGTCGGCGACGAACTCCTGGCCAATGACCAGCGTATCAAGGTGGTTGGGCGCTCGGAGACCTTGCCAAGATTTCCGCCGCGGCCGCTGATCTACACGACCTTCGCTAACGCCGCGCGCATTCTGCCACAGGAACGACACCTTCTTACCTTTGTCCTGGCGACCGCCGAACCCGGCCTGTCCCCGAATGATCTGGCGCAGCGCATCCATGCACGAACGGGGTTGCGTGCGCGCGCGTCGGAGGATTTCAAGACAGACACAGTGCGCTGGTACCTCGTCAATTCGGAAGATGTCGGCGATATGGCCGCCATGCTGATTTTGGCGATGTCAGTGGGCTTCGGCGTTACCGGTGTCCTGCTGTATATATTCACGTACGAGAATCTGAAACAGTACGCCGTTCTCAATGCAATGGGCGCGACCCCGCGGGTTTTGCTGTCCATGATTTTCGCACAGACCGGGATCTGCGCGCTTACCGGCACCGGTCTTGGGCTCGGTGCATGTGTACTTGTCGGCGAGATCACTGCAAAGGCGGGTTATCCGTTTCGCATGATGTGGTTTACCCCATTGCTTGGAACCGTCGGAGTCTTGATCGTGAGTCTAACAGCGGCGGCAATCAGCGCACGCCCGGTGCTTAAGTTGCAGCCCGCAGTAGTCTTTGCGGGGCGTTAGCGGTGCGCGATTGGCGACGACAACCCGAACTGCAACTGTTGATGTTGGCGCTACCGCTCGAACTGTTCTGGGAGTTTGCGCAACTGCCCCTCTACACGCTGTGGCAGCGGAACGATTGGGGCTACATTCTGTTCAGCCTGGCCCACTGTACCGCCGGTGACCTGCTGATTCTGCTGGTGTGCTACGAGTTGGTCGCCCTGCTGACCCGCAACCGGTCTTGGTTCGCCGGCCGGACGCTCTTGAATGGCGTGGTATTCACCCTCGTTGGCGCGGCGTATACGGTGTATAGCGAACTGACCAACGCCATTCCCGGTGGGGATTGGGGATACACCGGGCAGATGCCGATCGTTCCCGTGCTCGGCATCGGTGCAACGCCCTTGCTGCAGTGGTTGCTGATTCCGCCGTTGTTGTTGTGGCTGATGCGTCGGCCCCGCTAGAACGTGCGACGGACGTCGTGCACATCACAACCTGCGTTGCACACGACGCCCGCCTTATGCCTATTTCTTCCGGGATTCCTCTTGTTGTTTCACCATCTGGTCCATCATCATCTGCATCATGTCCATGCGCTTTTCCACGTCCATCATGCGATCGTCCATGTTCATCCCCGGAACCGCCTTGCCTGACTGCATGCCCATCCCGCCGCCGCTTTTCATCATGCCCATGCAGGCACGCATCTCTTGCATATGCTGAGCGAGCAACTTCTCACGCTCGGCCGGCGTGGCCGCCGCGCCCGCCTGTTCGATCAGCGCATCCATCTTCTGGATACGCTGCTGGAACTGCGCCTCGTCGGGACCGCGTCCCGCATAGGTTGAAGGTGCGATGAACAACAGCATGAGGGCTGCGATAAGCGCTTTATATTGGGTAGTCATTGGTTGATCTCCTGTGACTCGGATTGCGGGCGGAGCGGCCTGAGACCGCACCGCGTTTGTGGTTCGTGAACGACTGAAACGGCTTAGAGCGTGGCGGAACGCGGTGGTGGAACCGGAGGCGGTAGAAGAAAGTCGTCAAGGAAGGCGTTGCAGTCGACTTGGCTCAACTCATGCGACGGCTGCCACGAACAATATGACGACGCGATACCGATGCCAGGGGGCGTCGCGCACCCCTGTTTACACTGAGCGGATGTAGGGCAATGATCCTTGCAACCGTGCCCGCCACAGAAAGGACAATCGCGCGCCAGGGCATGGCTCTGGTCTGCGACATGATCCGTGGCCGCGTGGTGGCAGTGCGCGGACACCACCGTTGACACTTGCGACGGCGCGGATGCGCACATCATACGCGCGCCCGGAGAGCCTATCGGCAGCAGTCCAAAGGCAATAATGAGCAACAGATGAAACGCCTTCCTCAGATTCATGTCCCTATCCCTATGGGAAGCGCCGCCGTTACGAATTATTATAGACACATCGCGCGGTAAACCTTGCGCCAGATCAACTCCCGCTGAATCTCCATCACACCGTACACAAAACCTCGAACACGAATGGGAATTCCGCGCCTCTCCGTTCGATCGCACGGAAGGCGGCACACCAAGTGATCTTGGTGAAAAACACATTCAGCGTGACGCACCGTATAGGTGCGTCACGCTGCCGGCACGCGCGAACTGGGCTATCACCTCGAAAGCGCGCACGATTGCGCCCATATCCGGCTGGAGCCAGGATCAGGTCGATCAGATTCTCCTTATCTGCGTTGCTCTTCCGCGCTCATGTCAGTCCTGCGCATCAGCCATGATGATGCGGCCCGCCGTGTTCATGCCCGCCGCTGCCGGCGCGCACTTCCAAGTTCTGTACCTCGGTTTCCTCCAAGTAGTGCACGAAGGCGCGCCGCAACTTCTCGCCCCAACCCTCACCCAAATGGGCGCCTGCCTGCACCAGCGTCGCCTCAAGTTGCGCAGCCGTCGCCTGGAGCAGGTCATATGTGATCTGCAACTCGCAGCCTTGGGCATGGACGGAATACACACCCATCATGCTCATCAAGTGCTCAATGACCTGACGCGCCTCCTCATCGGAGAGCGGTTCCGCCAGACGCAGGTGCCGACGCTTGATGACCTTCCGGCCTTCCTGCTTGGGCGCTTTCTCGCCCGGTATACCGATGTACGCATGCGGGTTCGCCAGAAAACGGCCCTGGCACTGCTGGGAACAGAATGCGAAATGCATTCCCAGATAATCGATGGCGTATTGATCTGGATCTACCTGCATCAGACAGACCGGATCCTTCACCTTGCCTTGCTCAGGAATCATGACCTTGACCTCCAGCCGCAGCATGTGTCTCGCTTACACGGATGAACTTGCCCACAGCGTTACTCATGCTCCACAACCTATCGTGACGGCGCAGTAGAAACAGTGCGATGAACGCCGCGAGCACCGGAATCGCCGCGAGGAACAGATGATTCGCGCCGAACGGCGCGAGCAGTTCCTGGTAGGTCGCCAGCGTGGAGACCGCATGCAGCAACAGCGCCAGGCCATACGTCAGCGTCTTCCATAGGCCGGCGAGGAACGCAAGGCTAAGCAGTATTTCCAATATCCCTGCGCCGAAGGCCAGGTCGTGCGAGATGACCAGTCTGTAGAAATGCGCGAACACGTCCACGGCGGTCTCGGGCACGATGATCTTGTCGATGCCGAACAGCAGGAGAAACACGCCCAAACCGAGACGCAGGATAAACAGCGCGACAGAGAGTTCACTGTTACTCATAAGTCACCTCCTTCAAGGTGTTCGAGACACGGAGAACTGCTGCTGTTCCATATCGCCTCCGCTGCACCACCTCACCGGCTCAGAACAGGAACCATCCCATTAAATAAAGCGTGTTGTTGTCCGCTGCATTTCTGCCGAAGCCGTCGTAGTCGGTGGCGGCGCCGTTGAATTTCTCGTAGTCGGTATAGCGCACCGCGAACTTCGTCCAGTCCCACGGCAGGTAATCCAGCTCCAGCATCCATCCGCGGGTGTTTGGGCTGCCGTTGGCGCTGCCCATCACCGGATCTATCATGTATTTTAGGACATCGGTGTCGCCGAACGTCGAAAAATAACCGAGCCCGCCTCCATAGCGATGCTGGTAGGCATAGTGGGCATTGGCCTTGATCGTCGTCAGATCGTCCGACGAATTTGCCGTGGCACCCTGGGCAAAGCTGGCGTTCCATTTTTGCCGTTCGCGGATCCAGGTGGCCTGCGCCGAGAAGGAATGATCGCCGCCCAGGTATTGATACTGCGTGTCGACGCCGATGTCCCGGAAGCGGTTGGTCGACCCGCTCGGGTCGTCCGCATCGGGATAGATTTCGGCGACCATGCCGTAAATTCCGACCTGCATGCTGTGGGCGCCCCGGTCACTTTGCAGCGCGAGACGCCAATAAGGCGCGTAGTCGCTTAACACGTTTTCGACAGCCACCCCGGTGCTGAGCGGGCGCAACCCTCCCCGATCGGCGCTGCGGTAAAACGTCAGTTCGCCGTAGAGCAGGTTGTCCCACAGCCCATAGAGTCCGAATCCGCCCACTTGGGAGGCGAGCGTCATGTCCAACAGCGTGCTCGCGGCCGGCATCAAGCCGGCATCGGCTACATGGGGGAATCCCCACACGGGTATGCTGTTCCAGGCATCCTGCACGGTCGGCGTATTATTCAGGGTGACGCCGTACACCAGCTCCGCACTGTTTACGGTGGTGCTATCGGCATAGCGGATATCGGCCATCTCAACGCCCCAATTGCGTTCGATGCCATCGTAGGAATATTGGACGAACGCGCCGGACTTCTCGCTAATGCGTCCGGCGTAATACACGCCGGCCACTTGCAGGATGGTCTGGTCGTCGCGCGGAAAATTTTCCGGGTCCGCCCCGGTGGTGTTTTGGGTGGACGTGTTGGAGACCAGCACGGTACCCGAGAGCGGCAGCGCGGCCAATCCGGAAGACTTCGCACCGCTGCTCAGCGTGTAGCCGCGCAACTTGAACCAGCGTCCGAACGGCGTCAATTCCGGAAAGACCGTATGGCACGTCACGCACTGAGTACCCGTCTGGCGCGCGAAGCTGGGCACCGCGCCGGCATTAAGGGGCATCAGAAACAACACGGACAAGAGCCCCATCGCGACACGGGTTGTTATTTTCAACGCAGTGTACCGGGGCATGCCATTCTCCTTATCTGCCTCTTTTGGAATCCGGGGAGGCAACCACGGAGTGGTGCTCTCCTTCTGCCACAAACGCTATCCATGACCGTGATGGTGCGTTCCACCGGTTCCGCCGTGCGGCGCGGCGCCGGCGTATTTCTGCGGTTCGGCGGTGAACGTGTGGCAGGCCTCGGAGCAGAAGTAGTACGTCTGCCCCGCGTAGTCCGCCTTCGCCTCGGCCTGGTTCTGTTCCACTTCCATCTTGCATACCGGATCGATTGCCATGACACACCTCCTTCCCCGCACTCAATGTTGATGACCCGTGGGTGACTGCGGTTTCTCCGCATCCGCGTCCGGTTTCTCGTGCCGGCCGTGACCGCCTCCGCACCCGCCACCTCCGCCGTGGCCGCCGTGACCGAACAGATGCATAGCGATAAACGCGACGAACACCACGACCCAAAACCAGTTCTGCTGTAGCCACTCCATGACACACCTCCTCGTTCACGTTTGCTGCGACGCTCGCGCTGCGCAAGCCACGATTCATGCTGAACAGTCAGCATGTCTCCGACGCTTAGTTTTGCTCCATGATGACGGTGTATTGTCCGCGGCTCGCGGCGCCGTTCAGGCGCGCACGCTTGTACAGCGCCTGTTGGCCCGCGGACTTGTTCGCCGCCACGCCGCGCCATGCCTTGAGCGCTGGTGCCTGTAGCGCCCGCGCGTAGGAGAAGCTCAGTTGCCAAGGCGTATTTCCCAGGCGGGTGTTCATGGCGTTGAGATTGGCGGTGGCTATCTCATCTTGCTGTCCGCCGGAGAGGAAATGAATCCCCGGCACCGCGGCCGGCACCGTGCGCCGCAGACAGGCGAGGGTCGCCTCCGCGACTGCTTCGGGCGTGGCCTGACGCGGGCAGGCCAGACCGGGCAGCACCATGTTGGGTTTTAGGAGCATGAATTCGAGCACGACGCGGTGCCGGTGCAGCGCGTGAAACACCGTATGCAGCACCTCCTCGGTGACGCGCGCACAGGTTTCGATAGCGTGGTCGCCATCCATCAACACCTCCGGCTCGACGATCGGCACCAAGCCCTGTTCCTGGCAGATCGCCGCGTACCGCGCGAGCGCCTCGGCATTCGCCGCGATCCCCTGCAGGCTTGGGATGCCGGCGCCGATCGCGAGCATCGCGCGCCACTTGGCAAAGCGCGCGCCGGATTTTTTATATTCGACGAGCCGCTCCGCCAGACCGTCGAGGCCCTGGGTCACCTTCTCGCCGGGAAACCCGGGCAGCGCCACCGTGCCCTTGTCCACCTTGATACCGGGGATGATGCCCTGCTCTGCCAGCAATTGCGGCAGCGGCACACCAGCCGCATTTTTCTGCCCAAGCGTTTCCTCGAACAGGATCACTCCACTGATGAACTCACCAAGACCCGGCGTAGTGAACAACATCTCGCGATACTCACGCCGGGTATCCTCGGTACAGGGCGCGTCCACGCCCTTGAAGCGCTTCTCGATTGTCCCGGTGCTCTCGTCCGCTGCCAGGATGCCCTTGCCAGGAGCGGTCAAGGCCTTCACTGTGGTTTCCATCTCATGTGCGCTCATGGCGTTCTCCTTGCGTGCCGAGGTCAAGTGGCGCAAGAGCGGAACAGATCGCGCCAGGGAAGCGGGGCACTATGTTCAATTCACCTCATTCACGACCGCGCCCAAGCGAAGGTCACGCGCAGTTCGCCTGGCCGATCGGGCAGGCGGATATGCAGCTCGATTCGGTACGGACCGGAACCCGGCATGTAGAAATAACCGCCATAAGTGACGCTGCCCCCGATGGTCATCGACTCAAGATGCTTTTCCAGATCCGGACTGCGATCGCCCGTGATACGGGCCGTGACCTGGGCATCGACAATGCGTCGTCCGGTCTTGTCGTCGAATACGGCGACAGTCAGATGGTTTTCGCCGACCTGCACACCGCCGTGCATCGTGCCCTCGGGATGCGCAGGCGGATGCCCGCGCACCAGTTCCGCCGGGACCATACCGATGTACACGACGACGTCGTCGACGATCTTGCGGTAGGACGATTCCTCGGCGGTTGTACCGCCGGCCGTGAAGCCCAGGACCGCCGCCAACAGCCCCGACCACAACAGGCGATGGATGGATTGTTTCATGGTCTGCTCCTTTGAGGATCGCTCCCCGGTTTTACCGGATATACGCCTCGGTAACGTAACGTCGCATCATGCGATGACTGTTGAAGTACGATGCGTTCTTGCTGATCGCGCCCTTCATGACCTTGACCAGTTCGGCACCGTCGTTCGATCCGTAATAGAGCGGCAGCACCACCTGTTCCAACTTGTCGTACAGCGAACGTGCATCGATATCGGCCGAGCCGCCGTCGGCGCCGATGGCCCAGCCGGTGACGCCCTCGATGCAGCCTTCTATCCACCAACCGTCGAGCACCGACAGATTCGGCACGCCATTGAACGCCGCCTTCATGCCACTGGTGCCGGAGGCCTCGAACGGGCGCAATGGCGTGTTGAGCCATACATCGACGCCGGCGATCAATGTCTGCGCGATAGCCATGTCGTAGTCGGGCAGATAGACAACTGGCACAACGCCGTCGAGCGCGCGTGCCTGGGCGTGCAATTGTTCGATCAACCGTTTGCCGCCGTCGTCGCGCGGATGGGCCTTGCCGGCGAGTACGATCTGAAACGGGTATTGCCGGGCGATGGCCTTCAGGCGCTCAAGCTCGGCAAACAGCAGATCGGGACGCTTGTACGCCGTCATGCGCCGCGCAAAGCCGAGGATCGGGATGTTTGGTTGTAGATCGACTGCGGTGAGCGCGCGCACCCGGTCGATCAGCACCTGCTTGGCTTGCCGATGCGCTTCCAGAATCGCGGTGTCGGGGATGCAACAATCGGCACGCACCAGTTGCTCGGGCTCGTGGCACCAACTCGGGAGATAACGATCATAGAGCGCGCGGAAACCCTCGGCGGTCCAGGTGAGCGGGTGCACGCCGTTGGTGACGGCGTGCACCCGATAACCCGGAAACATGCCGCGCGAAATCTCGGCGTGACGCTTGGCGACACCGTTCACATACTCGCTCAGGTTCAGTGCCAAGCGCGTCATGTTGAGGGCATCTTCTCCCGCGAGATGTTTGAGCGTGGCGAAGTCGAGGATGCTCTCGTCGAGCGTGAGCCGGCTGCGACGCATGGCGTTCTCGTCGGCCAGCCGCGCAAGGCCTTCGACACCGATGAAGTTGTCCAACACACGCCCCACCAGAGCGTAGTCGAAGCGGTCGTGGCCGGCCTCGACCGGTGTGTGCGTGGTGAAGCTGCAGAGCTCCCGTACCCGAGGGATATCGTAGGCCGGTTCGCCGGGACGCCGATCCTGCTCAGGGTAGGCGTAGCGGTGTAGCAGATCCACGCCGAGCAGTGCCGAGTGGCCCTCGTTCATGTGGAAGTGACGGATGCGGAAGCCGAGGGCATGGAGCATGCGCACGCCGCCGATGCCGAGCACCATCTCCTGTTTCAGCCGGTATGCCGCATCGCCGCCGTAGAGGTAATGCGTGATTTCGCGACCCTGCGGGCGGTTCTCGTCGAGCTCGGTATCGAGCAGGATGACGGGCTCGCGTCCTCCCCCGTAGCCCTCGAGCACGTAGAGCCAGGCGCCGACCCATACGGCACGCCCTTCGATGGGCAGTGCCACCTTGGCGTCGAGCGACTGCGCAAAGTCACGCGGCTCCCACGGCGAGGGATGCTCGATCTGATGTCCCTGCGCATCGATTTCCTGACGCAGGTAGCCGGAGCGGGAGACCAACGTGACACCCACGAGCGGCAGGTGCAGATCGGCCGCGGAGCGCACGGTGTCGCCGGCGAGCATGCCTAGCCCGCCGGCGTAAGTCGGTATCTCGTTGCGCAGCGCGATCTCCATCGAGAAGTAGGCGATGCGTGGCTCGTGGGTAAATTCGTAGAGCATGCTGGCGCTCCTCATGTACCGCCGGTCCCCTCGTTGCACACCGCCATATCGAACGGCGTCGTGGCCGTGCCCTCCTCCTTGTAATCACGCACGTGCGGGTTCTTATGGTAGGTGCGCCGGTAGGTGAGACGATGGATAAGCCATGGGTACTGTCCGCCCCTACTTCGGCATCATGGACGAACCGCCCATCATCCCATCCATCTGCTTGCGCATCTCATCCATACGCTGCTGCTGTGGTGCGTCCATCATCATGCCTTTGCCCATCATGCCGGACATGCTGTCCATCATTCCGGACATGGAACGCATGCGCTCGGCCATTTGTTTTTGCATCTCGGGAGTCATATCGCCTTTACCCATCTCACCTGACATGGACATCATCTGACCGGACATGTCGCGCATAAGGCCGGACATCTGCTGCGCCCCGGCCCCACTGCCTTGCTGGCCGCCCATCATCCCGCCACCCATCTCTGCGTTCGCCGGCAAGGCAACAGCAAAACCGACCGCCATAATCATCGAACCGATTGCATTGCGTACGCTGGAAGTTCTCATCGACTTGCTCCTTGTGGATAGGGGACGATTCCCCGTTGGTTACATTGACACTCCTGGTGGAGACACCTCTTTACACGAACATACGACATTCGAATATCTTTGGGACATGAGTTCACGCCATGCTCCCGTGTTTGCCCGACCGTGGTATGAAGGCCGGTACCTGTGCGGCATAGCGCGCGTAGTTCACACCAAACTCGGCCATCGCCTCCTGTTCCTCGCGCCGCGCCAAGCGCACATACATAGTGACAAGCATCGGGAACATGCCGAGCGTCAGGACCGTTGGCCACTGCACCAGGAAACCGAACATGATCAGAACGAATGCCGCGTACTGCGGGTGACGGATGAAGGCATAGGGGCCGGTCGTCGCCAGCGCATGCCGCTGCTGCGCCGCATACAACACGCGCCAGGCACTCGACAGCAGGAAAAATCCACCACCGATGAACGCAAAACTCAAGAGATGAAACGGGCCGAAATGTGGATTGGACTTCCAACCGAACAGCATCTCCAGCAGGTGTCCGGAGTCGTGCGCGAACCAGTCCACGCCGGGATAGCGGCTCTGCAACCACCCGGAGAGCAGATAAATCGTCAACGGGAAACCGTACATCTCGGTGAACAGTGCGACGAGAAAGGCGGAGAACGCGCCGAACGAACGCCAGTCGCGCTGGGACTGCGGCTTGGCAAAACTAAATGCGAAGAAAATAAACACCAGCGAATTTAGGATCACCAACGACCATAGACCATAGCCGGGCGAAGTGTCAGCGGGGCTCATGATTTGCCTCCTTTGTCCCCGCCGTGACCGTGCCCACCATGCCCGAACAGATGCATCAACGGGCACAAAGCCACCAGTACAAAGGGCAGCGCACCCAGGACATGCGCCCGGTGTTCCGTGAGCAGAAAGAACCCCGCGATCAGGATGAAGCCGATGAAGACCCAATTGCCTCCGGGCTTGGATCCATCGTCCTGCGGTGTATGTTCGTGCGTCATTTCGATCTCCCGTTCATGCGTTGCAGCAAAACGCGTCGCCACGCCCTCCCCGCGTTGGTAGCGTGGATACCGATATCACTTCGATTGACGGTATTCCTCTGACGAGTGCTTCTCGAACGGTGCCGGTTCCGCCTCCGGCCCCAGAATCTTGGCCGCCTGCGCCTGTACTTGCAGCGCCGTCATCCCATTGTGCCGACCCCGTTCGTTGTAGAGCACATCGACGACCCGATCCTGTCCGTCGAATTCCAGGGTGTAGGTTCTCAACCCCGACTCCTCTCCGGATTGATAGACCCACCCTTCGTTGCCGTTCGGCAGTTTGACGGCGCGCGTCGCTTGGCCGTGATGGGAAAATGCCGCCTGTTTGGTGATGACGCCGAGCGGATAGGTGCGCAATGTCTCCTCTGGATTCGCCTGGGCGGAGAAGGCCGGTGGCATGGGCATGTATTTCTGCTCTTCGGCATGCGCGAACACACCCAACATCGTCCCTAACATCACTGCCAGCATAATCATTGTACGTTCCATGATATTTCTCCTATTCGACCTATGTGCACCGTGTTTACACCTACACTAAACGTTGACGCTTCAACAGCGCCGAGTTGACGATTACCGACAGCGACGACAGCGCCATGGCGGCGGCGGCGATGATCGGGTTGAGGAACCCCAGTGCCGCCACTGGAATACCGATGCTGTTGTAGATGAAGGCCCAGAACAGGTTTTGCTTGATCTTGCGCAGCGTCGCCCGCGAGAGCCGTATGCTCGTGACCACCTCGCGCACATCGTCGCGCACCAGGATGATGCCGCCGGTCTCCTTGGCCACGTCCGAGCCAGAACCGATGGCAATGCCGATATCCGCGACGGCCAACGCCGGCGCGTCGTTCACGCCGTCGCCGACCATGGCCACGATCTTTTTCTGTTTCTGCAACTCCTGAATCACGCGCGCCTTGTCCGAAGGCAGCACCTCGGCGATCACGTTCCGGATGCCGAGCTCGCGGCCGATGGCCTCGGCGGTGCGGCGGTTGTCGCCGGACAACATCACTACGTCGATACCTTCGGCGGCGAGCGCCGCGATTGCTTCCTTGGCCTCGGGCTTGAGCGTGTCGGCCACGGCGATCACGCCGACGAGTTTGCCGCCGGTGCCGATCAGCATCGCGGTTTTTCCTTCCTGTTCGAGGCGCGTCATGGCCTCCTCCGCAGGACTCACATCGATGTTCTCTTGCGCGAACAGGCGACGGTTGCCGAGCAGCACAGCGCGACCTTCGATGTTTCCCTTGATGCCATGACCGGGAATCGCCTCGAAGCTCGCGACCTTTGCCAAGTCGAGGTTGCGATGCTTGGCCGCGCGCACGATGGCCTCGCCGAGCGGATGCTCGGAGCCCGCTTCGATAGAAGCAGCGAGTCGCACCAGCTCGCTATCATCGATCTCGGCCAATGCGACGATGTCGGTGAGATTCGGCTCGCCGCGCGTCAGCGTGCCGGTCTTGTCGAACACCACGGTGGTGAGGCTGCGCGCGCGTTCCAGCACCTCGCCGCCGCGAATGAGAATACCGGCCTCGGCACCCTTACCCACGCCGACCATCAGCGCCGCTGGCGTGGCGATACCGAGCGCGCACGGGCAGGCGATGATGAGCACGGCAATGAAGGCCAGCAATCCCTGCGGAAAATTGCCGAGCGCCCACCAGCCGAAGAAACTCGCAAACGCGGTCGCCACAACCGCTGGCACGAAGTAACGCGTCACCTGATCGGCCAGACGTTGGATCGGCGCGCTCGAAGCCTGCGCCTCTTCCACCAGCTTGATGATCTGCGCGAGCGCCGTCTCGCTGCCGACACGCGTTGCCTTGAAGCGAAACAGGCCGGTGCGGTTGAGCGTGCCGCCGATCACGGCGGAACCCGCGCGCTTCTCGACCGGCATGGACTCGCCGGTCAGCATGGATTCGTCCACGGATGAAGTGCCCTCGATCACTTCACCGTCGGTCGGGATTTTCTCGCCCGGTTTGACGATGACGATCTCGCTCACCATCACCGA